>NZ_JBEOVL010000029.1:0-95898 GCF_040295485.1 Streptomyces sp. NPDC002793
GGGGGCCCCTTTTTCCGGGATGTCGCTGGCGGGGGGGCGGCCCCCGCCCCGCCGCGCCGGGGGGCCCCCCCCCGGGGGAGGGGCGCGGCCCACCGGCCTCTGACGTGACGAGCTGGGGTGCGGTGCGGTCAGCGCACCTCGGTGATCTCGGGCCCACGCTGCAGCTGGCCCATGCCGCCGGAGAACTTCGAGCTCTCCTGGTCCTCCTGCTGCACACCCTCGGGCACCATCTGGGCGTCGTTGGGAAGCTTGAGGACGATCGGGTCACGCGGAGCCATGGGGCCGTCGCCACGGACGACGACGGTGTCCCGGAAGATCGTCTCCAGCAGTCCGGCGGCCTCCGGCTGCACCGCGCCCTGGCCGGAGATCACTCCGCGCAGGAACCAGCGCGGTCCGTCGACGCCGATGAAGCGCACCATCTGTACGCCGTTCTTCCCGTCGGGGAGCTGCACGGGGACCTGGGCACGCAGTTCCCAGCCCAGCGGACCCTCGACCTCGTCGATGACCCCGCCCTGCTGGGTGATGCCGGAGGCGATCTCCTCGCGCACCTCTCCCCAGATGCCCTCCTTCCTGGGGGCGGCGAAGGCCTGGAGCTGGACCGCGCTGTCGCGCAGCACGACCGTGGCCGCGACGATCGCGTCGCCGGCGACCTCCACCCGGAGCTCCATGCCCTCGACCCCGGGCACGAAGATCCCGCCCAGGTCCACGCGGCCCTCGCCGGGCCTGGAGACCTCGGAGAGGTCCCACGGCCCGTCGGGGCGGGGGGCCGGCGGAAGGTTCGTGCGGCGCGAGCCGCTCGCGGCCCCGGTGTCGTCGAGCTCGTCGGCGACCTGCTCGGCCTCGCGCGTCTCGTCCGCCGTGTCCTTGGCGGAACCACTGTTCTTGCGACGTCCGAACACGTCAACGTCCTTCCCGGTCGGATACGACCGAAGCGTAGCTGTTCCCACCCTGGGTGTTACCGCCCGTGACGCCGTCCACCGCGGCGTGACCGCCGGTGGATCCGAAGCCCCCCTCGGCCCGCGCCGAGCCGGGGAGCTCCGTCACCTCGTGGAAGCGCACCTTCTCGACCTGCTGGACGACCAGTTGGGCAATCCGGTCGAACCGTTCGAATCTCACGGTCTCGCGTGGATCGAGATTGACCACGATGACCTTGATCTCCCCACGGTACCCGGCATCAACCGTCCCTGGGGCGTTCACGAGGGCCACTCCGCAGCGGGCCGCGAGGCCCGAACGCGGGTGCACGAAGGCGGCGTAGCCGTCGGGCAGCGCGATCGACACCCCGGTGGGGAGCACCGCCCGCTCGCCGGGGGCGAGCTCCGCGGCCTCGGTGGTGACCAGATCGGCACCGGCGTCGCCCGGGTGTCCGTAGCCGGGAATCGGCACGTCGGGGTCGGTCCGGCGGATGAGCACGTCGACGGGAGGGCGCATCAGGGGTTCACCTCGAAGGCACGGGCACGCCTGACCTGGTCCGGGTCGGACATCGCCGCCTGGATCTCCTCGGGCCGGCCGTTGTCGACGAAGTGGTCCACCTTGACCTCGATGAAGAGGGCCTCCGCGCGGACCGCGACGGGCCCCTCGGGACCGCCGGTCCGTCCCGTGGCACGGCAGTAGATCTTCCGGCCGTGCACGGCGGTGGCCTCGGCCTCCAGGAACAGCACCGTTCCCACCGGCACCGGCAGGACGTAGTCGGTCTCCAGCCGTCCGGTCACCGCGATGACCCGCAGCAGCCAGCTCAGCGCACCGAGGGTCTCGTCCATCGCCGTGGCGAGGACACCACCGTGCGCGAGCCCCGGAGCGCCCTGATGGGCGGGCTTCACGGTGAACTCGGCGGTGACACTCACGCCCTCTCCGGCCGTCGCCCGGAGATGCAGCCCATGCTCCTGCCCGTCACCGCAGCCGAAACAGTGTTCGTAGTGAGAGCCGAGGAGCTCACCGGGCGCGGGGGCGTCGGCGTGACGGACGGGCTTCACCGCGTCGGCCGGGGGTGTCAGACGTGCAGATGTTCCACTCACAGGCGCAGACCTTACCCGCGCGGCCGGTTCCGGGTCGCGCCGTGCCAAGCTTGCCTTCATGCAGCCTTCCGCTCCTCCCTTCGACGAACGTCTCACCGCGCCCCGTTCGTGGTGGCTCATCGCCTGCGGGATCGGCATCGCCTGCGCGCTGATGCTCCTGCCGCTGGGCGCCCTGCCGATGCTCGGCGGCCTGGTCGCCGGTACGGCCGCGGCGTGCGCGGGCGTGAGCTCGTACGGCTCCGCGCGCATCCGGGTCGTGGCGGGCTCCCTCGTCGCGGGTGACGCCCGGATCCCCCTGGAGGCGCTCGGCGACGCCGAGGTGCTGGACGGGGAGGAGGCGCGCGCCTGGCGCTCGTACAAGGCGGATCCGCGTGCGTACATGCTCCTGCGCAGCTACATCCCCACGGCGGTGCGGGTGAAGGTCACGGACCCGGCCGACCCGACGCCGTACGTCTATCTGTCGACCCGGGAGCCGCAGGCACTGGTCGACGCCCTCACGCCCGTACGCGCCTGAAGGCAGCTCGCGCCTCCCGAGCGGTCAGCGGCCGGAGTCGTCCAGGCCCTCGGGAAGCTCCTCGGCGGGCTTCGCGGGCTGTTCCAGCGGGGGAAGCTCCGGGAGCCGGTCCCAGGGGATCTGCTGGCGCCGCAGGTCGTCCCTGACCCGGTCGGCGAGCTTCCTGGTGTCCCGTCGGTTCATCAGCGCGCCGACGACGGCACCGACCATGAACGGGATGAGATTCGGCAGGTCGCGCACGGTGCGCTTCATGATCTGCTGCCGCAGTTCGCGCTTCAGCTGCCCGCCCAGCGCCGCGTTGAGCGTGGTGGGGCGTGAGACGTCGATGCCGCGTTCCTCCGTCCAGGACGTCAGGTACGCGGTGCTGCGCTGGCCGATGTTGCCCGGCGGGCGCCGGCCGTAGACCTCGTGGAGCTCGGCCACGAGCTTCATCTCGACGGCGGCGACTCCGGTGATCTCCGCCGCCAGCTCGGCGAGCATGGCGGGGGGTACGGGCATCATCGCCGCCGCCCCGATGCCCGCGCCGACGGTCGCGGTGGCATTGCACGCACCGGCGACCAGCTTGTCGGCGAGCTCTTCGGGGCCGAGCCCCGGGAACTGTCCGCGCAGGGTGGCGAGGTCCCGCACGGGGATGCGTGGAGCCACGTCGATGATGCGGTCGGCCACGAGGCCGACTGCGGCGGTGGCACTCTCCCTGCTCCTGCGTACGCCTCGTTTCAGTGTGTGCAGGCGGCCGGAGCCCTGCGAGGGCCCTGCCGGTCCGTCCTGCCCGGCCTCGGGTGACGGCTCTGTCCCCCGTGCCGCTTCGAGCGAGGCCGGACGGCCCCGCTCGTCGTCAGGTCTGCCGGGAGAGGCCGGCAGGGCGGCCTGGTGCTCGGCAGTGGGGCTTTCGCCCTCTGCCGGGCCTGTGCCGCCCTGATGCGCCTCCGACGACTTCGTGCGCCGCAAGCGCCGCTTCCGGAACGGTGTGTCGCCTGCCACGGACGGCCGCCCTCAGTCGCAGTCGCGGCAGATGGGCTGGCCGTTCTTCTCTCGCGCCAGCTGGCTGCGGTGGTGCACGAGGAAGCAGCTCATGCAGGTGAACTCATCGGCCTGCTTGGGCAGGACCCGTACGGCCAGCTCTTCGTTGGACAGGTCTGCTCCGGGCAGCTCCAGTCCTTCTGCCGCGTCGAACTCGTCGACGTCGACGGCGGATGCCGTCTTGTCGCTCCGACGAGCCTTGAGCTCTTCGAGGCTGTCCTGGTCCACGTCGTCGTCGGTCTTGCGTGGGGTGTCGTAATCCGTTGCCATGTCGCTCTCCCCCTCTTGGGTGTCTGCGGTGTCTCAGCGCACGTAACGCGTGAGAGGCCGGACTTGTGCCCGACCTGAGGCGGAGATTTTGCCTCACATCAAGGTCTGTTACTCAATCGACACCCAACCGGATCCCTCATGAGCGATCAGCTTGGGTGGCGAAGGGGACCGTACACGGTCCTATTACTGCAGTTCACGGGAGCCACCCCGTGTACTTCCCGTGATACCGCACCCCGGAAACCCGGACGTTTCCAGGCTTTCGGGCAGGGATGTGCTCACGGAGAGTAGAGGGGCCGAAAATCGCTTCTGTGATCGATCACACAGGGACAGAACGGGAACAGGGTTCGAAAATTCCGCCCAAAGCGAACAGAGGGATCCAATGCGGCCTCACACCATGAAGCCTCTCAGACCGGCAGGGTGACGCGCATCACGAGACCACCGCCCTCGCGAGGCTCCGCGATGATACGGCCTCCGTGCGCCCGCGCGACGGACCGGGCGATCGACAGGCCGAGCCCGACCCCCTTGTCGCTGCCCGTGCGCTCCGTGCGCAGCCGCCTGAACGGCTCGAAGAGGTTGTCGATCTCGTAGGCGGGCACCACGGGCCCGGTGTTCGAGACGGTCAGGAGCGCCTGCCCGTGCTGGAGCTCGGTGGTGACCTCCACCCAGCCGTCCTCCGCCACGTTGTAGCGCACGGCGTTCTGCACGAGGTTGAGCGCGATGCGCTCCAGGAGGACCCCGTTGCCCTGGACGACGGCCTGGGCGCGCTCGCCGCGGATCTCGACCCTCTTCGCCGCCGCCTCGGACCTGGTCTGGTCGAGAGCGCGGTCGGCGACCTCGGCCAGGTCCACGGGCTTGCGCTCGATGATCTGGTTGTCGCTGCGGGCGAGCAGCAGCAGCCCTTCGACGAGCTGCTCGCTGCGCTCGTTCGTGGCCAGGAGCGTCTTGCCCAGCTGGTGGAGCTCCGGCGGGGCCTCCGGGTCGGAGAGGTGGACCTCGAGGAGCGTGCGGTTGATCGCGAGGGGCGTGCGCAGCTCGTGCGAGGCGTTGCCCACGAAGCGCTGCTGCGCCGTGAAGGCCCGCTCCAGCCGGTCCAGCATCTCGTCGAAGGTGTCCGCGAGCTCCTTCAGCTCGTCGTCCGGCCCGTCCAGCTCGATCCGCCGGGTCAGGTCCGTACCGACCACCCGGCGGGCGGTGCGGGTGATCCGGCCGAGGGGGGACAGGACACGGCCCGCCATGGCGTACCCGAAGGCGAACGCGATGACGCTGAGGCCGACCAGCGCGAGCAGCGACCTGTTCAGCAGAGAGTCGAGCGCGTGTTCGCGCTGCTGGTTGACGCAGGCGTTCATGGCCGCGTTGAAGGTCTCCGGGCTGGCCGTCGTCGGCAGGTCGCACACCTCGCTGGTGACCTGCCCCTTCACGACCTGGAACGGCAGGTCACTGCCCACGTTCAGCGCCTGGGCGGCCAGCATGTAGATGATCGAGAGCAGGAGGATGCCCGCGATCAGGAACATCCCGCCGTACAGCAGCGTGAGACGTATCCGGATGGTGGGGCGCAGCCACGGGTACGGGGACTCCTGCGCCTTGGGCTCCCAGGTCGGCTTGGGAGGTGCCTTGACGGGTGCGGGGGAAGCTGCCATCACGCCCTCAGATCCGGTATCCGGAACCGGGGACGGTGACGATGACGGGTGGCTCACCGAGCTTGCGGCGCAGGGTCATGACCGTGACCCGCACCACGTTGGTGAACGGGTCGGTGTTCTCGTCCCACGCCTTCTCCAGCAGCTGCTCGGCCGAGACGACCGCGCCCTCGCTGCGCATCAGGACCTCCAGGACCGCGAACTCCTTCGGGGCGAGCTGGATCTCCTGGTCGTCCCGGAAGACCTCGCGGCGGTTGGGGTCGAGCTTGATGCCCGCGCGCTCCAGCACGGGCGGCAGCGCGACCGTGGTGCGGCGCCCCAGGGCGCGCACCCGTGCCGTCAGCTCGCTGAAGGCGAAGGGCTTGGGAAGGTAGTCGTCCGCGCCGAGCTCCAGGCCCTCGACCCGGTCGCTGACGTCACCCGACGCGGTGAGCATCAGGACCCTGGTGGGCATGCCGAGCTCGACGATCTTGCGGCAGACGTCGTCCCCGTGGACCACCGGGAGGTCCCTGTCCAGCACGACGACGTCGTAGTCGTTCACACCGACGCGCTCGAGGGCCGCCCCGCCGTCGTAGACGACGTCGACGGCCATGGCCTCCCGGCGCAGTCCGGTGGCCACCGCATCGGCGAGCAGTTGCTCGTCCTCGACGACGAGTACGCGCACGGCGCAGTCCTTCCCTAGATCTCCGAAAAAACGACGAGCGGCCCTCGTTCCGGCCGCCCGCCGCACGTCAGCGGCACCGACTGTGCGCGTCCATCCTGCCTGTAACGCGCATAAACCGGCGGTAAGGCGGCGCGGGCCCGGGCCGCCGCCGAAGGGAATCGTTCGGATTCCCGGGCCAGTTGAGGTTTCTCCCCGCCCGGTGGCGGGGAGGACGATCTCACACCCCGCGATCACGCCATGCATGTGGCGTACCACAGCCCGTCCCGCATCCAGAGGGACTGCGTGATCACCCGCACTCCGGCCCGCCGGAGGACCACCGGGCACACCCCCGTGCCACCGACCCACGATGAGGGGGCGCTTCATGGACGCTTTCACCGCAGGTCTGCTGCAACGAATCAAGACCACCGAGTCCGACCTCACGAGGGCTCGCGAGACGGGCGACGACTTCCTCGCGGATGTCGAGCAGGGAGAGCTGGACGACCTGCACCGCCTCGCCGCCGAGCACGGAGTGGAAATCAGCGCCACAAGCGTCTGAGCCGCCACGAGAGGGCCCCGGGAGCCGTGATGGCTCTCCGGGGCCCTCTTCCTGTGCCGACGGCCTCCCCGGGTGCCACGACGGGCTCAGGGAGGTGTGTACGTCAGTCGTGCCAGGCGCCGAGCTCCTCCAGGAGCGCCTGCAGCGGCTCGAAGACCCCGGGGGTCGCGGCGACCGTGAGGTCTCCGTCCGCGGGCAGTCCCGGCCTGCCGCCGGTGATCGCGCCGGCCTCCCGCGCGATGAGGTCGCCGGCCGCCACGTCCCACGGGTGCAGCCCGCGTTCGTAGTAGCCGTCGAGCCTGCCCGCCGCCACGTCGCAGAGCTCGATGGCGGCGGATCCCCCGCGCCGGATGTCGCGCAGCAGCGGGATCAGTCGCTGGGCGACGGCTGCCTGATGGGCGCGTACCTCGGTGACGTAGTTGAAGCCGGTCGCGACCAGCGACTGGTCGAGGGGCGCCGTGGGCCGGCAGCGGAGCGCTTCCCCGTTGCCGTACGCACCGCCACCGAGCACCGCGTGGAACGTCTCGCGCCGCATCGGGGCCTCGACCACGCCGACCACCCGTTCACCGTCGCGCTCCGCGGCGATGGAGACGGACCAGGTGGGCAGCCCGTAGAGGTAGTTCACCGTGCCGTCGAGCGGGTCGATGACCCACCGGATGCCGCTGCTGCCCTCGACGCTCGCGCCCTCCTCCCCCAGGAAACCGTCGGCGGGACGGTGCTCCGAGAGATAGCCGGTGATCAGCTTCTCCGCCCGGATGTCCATCTCGGTGACGACATCGATGGGGCTGGACTTCGTCGCGGCCACCCCCAGGTCGGCCGGGCGGCCGTCCCGGAGCAGGGCGCCGGCCCGGCGTGCGGCTTCCAGCGCGAGGTCGAGCAGTTCGGACAGGAGGGGGTCGGTCACAACACTCCAGAGGTGGTCGCGGGGCTGGGACGCGGATTTCGGAAAACGTCCTAGAACGGGCTGTCGGCGCCGGCTGCGGCCGGCTTGAGGGCCCTGGCCGGGCAGCAGCCGACCGGGCAGAGGTCGTGGGAGGGGCCGAGCGCGCCCAGGGCGCACGGCGTCACCGGGCGGTCCTGTTCGGCGGCGGCGCGCTCCAGGAGGAGTTCGCGCACGGCGGCGGCGAACCGGGGGTCCGCGCCCACCGTCGGTGAGCGGCGCACCGGCAGTCCGAGCTCGGCGGCCTTGGCGGTGGCCTCCGTGTCGAGGTCGTACAGCACCTCCATGTGGTCGGAGACGAAGCCGATGGGGGCCATGACGACCGCCGGGACACCGTCGCCGTGCAGGGTCTCCAGGTGGTCGCAGATGTCGGGCTCCAGCCACGGGATGTGCGGGGCGCCACTGCGCGACTGGTAGACGAGCTGCCACGGGTGTTCGACACCGGTCTCCTCGCGCACGGCCTCGGAGATCAGCCGGGCGACGTCCAGGTGCTCGGCCACGTAGGAGCCGCCGTCGCCGTGGCTCTCCACCGGCCCGGAGGTGTCGGCCGCCGCGGTCGGGATGGAGTGCGTGGTGAACGCGAGGTGTGCCCCCGCCCGCACGTCCTCGGGGAGGTCGGCCAGCGACGCCAGCACGCCGTCCACCATGGGCCGTACGAAGCCGGGGTGGTTGAAGTAGTGCCGCAGCTTGTCCACCCGGGGCACCGGGAGCCCTTCCGACTCCAGGACGGACAGGGACTCCGCGAGGTTCTCGCGGTACTGGCGGCAGCCGGAGTACGAGGCGTAGGCGCTGGTGGCGAGCACGGCGATCCGGCGGTGGCCGTCGGCGGTCATCTCGCGGAGGGTGTCGGTGAGGTACGGGGCCCAGTTGCGGTTGCCCCAGTACACCGGCAGTTCGAGGCCGTGGTCCGCGAAGTCCTTGCGCAGCGCGTCGAGCAGTGCCCGGTTCTGCGCGTTGATCGGGCTCACGCCGCCGAAGAGGAAGTAGTGCTTGCCGACCTCTTTGAGCCGTTCCTCGGGGATGCCCCGGCCGCGGGTCACGTTCGCCAGGAACGGGACCACGTCGTCAGGGCCTTCGGGACCACCGAAGGAGAGCAGCAGCAGAGCGTCGTAGGGAGCGGGATCACGCACATCGGCCATGCACTCGATCCTGCCACCCGCCTCCGACAGTGGGGCAACCGCCATCGGCGGGTCGGCGGCACCCGTAAGCTGTGTCAGCCCCTCGCACACCTGACAGGCCTTCCCGGAGTCCCCGTGCCCAGCCCCTACCGCGCCATCTTCGCCGCCCCCGGCAGCCGGGAGTTCTCGGCCGCCGGCTTCTTCGGCCGGATGCCGCTGTCCATGATGGGGATCGGCGTGGTGACGATGGTCTCCCAGCTCACGGGCCGTTACGGGCTGGCGGGAGCCCTCTCCGCGACGCTCGCCATGGCCGCTGCCGTCATGGGGCCCCAGGTCTCGCGGCTGGTCGACCGGCACGGGCAGCGCCGTGTGCTGCGCCCCTTCACGCTGTTCGCGGCCGCGTCGGTCGCCGGGCTGCTGATCTGTGCTCAGCAGCGGCTGCCCGACTGGACCCTGTTCGTCTTCGCGGCGGGCGCCGGCTGCGTCCCGAGCGTGGGGTCGATGGTCCGGTCCCGCTGGGCGGAGATCTACCGGGGCTCCGGGCGGCAGCTGCACACCGCGTACGCCTGGGAGTCGATCGTCGACGAGGTGTGCTTCATCTTCGGCCCCATCATCTCCATCGGCCTGTGCACCGCGTGGTTCCCGGAGGCGGGGCCGCTGCTCGCCGGTGTGTTCCTCGTGATCGGCGTCTTCTGGCTGACCGCCCAGCGCGCCACCGAGCCCACGCCGCATCCGAAGGAGCACCACACGGGCGGCTCCGCCCTGCGTTCCCCAGGACTGCGGGTCCTGGTCGGCACCTTCGTCGCCACCGGGGCGATCTTCGGCGCGGTGGACGTGGTGACGGTGGCCTTCGCCGAGGAGCGCGGCCACAAGGCGGCGGCCAGCCTCGTGCTCGCGGTGTACGCCCTGGGCTCCTGCCTCGCCGGAGCCGTCTTCGGTCTGCTGCACCTGCGGGGGAAGCCCTCCACCAGGTGGCTGGTGGGGGTGTGCGCGATGGCCGTGAGTATGATCCCCCTCCAACTGGCCGGGAGCCTGCCGTTCCTGGCCGTGGCGCTCTTTGTCGCGGGCCTCGCCATCGCACCGACGATGGTGACCACGATGGCCCTCGTCGAGCAGCACGTACCGCGCACGCAGCTGACCGAGGGCATGACCTGGACCAGTACCGGGCTTGCCGTCGGAGTGGCGCTCGGCTCCTCCGCCGCGGGCTGGGTGGTCGACGCCTCCGGGGCCGGGGCGGGGTACGCGGTGCCCGCGGTGGCGGGAGCACTCGCGGCCGCGGTGGCGTTCCTGGGGTATCGCCGGCTCGGGGAGCCGGTACCGACGGGAGGGCGCGGGGAAGATGACCGACACCTACGCACGGGCGGCGAACACGTGGCGTAACTGGGCGGGCAATGTCACGGCCCGGCCCGCGCGCGTGGAGTGCCCCGCCTCCGTCGACGAGCTGGCCGGGGTGCTCCGCAGGGCGTCCGAGGACGGTCTGACGGTCAAACCCGTCGGCACCGGCCATTCGTTCACCGCGACCGCAGCCACCGACGGGGTGCACATACGCCCGGACCTGCTCACCGGCATCCGGGACATCGACCGGGGGGCGATGACCGTCACGGTCGAGGCCGGCACCCCTCTGAAACGCCTCAACGCCGCGCTCGCCCGGGAGGGGCTCTCCCTCACCAACATGGGCGACATCATGGAGCAGACGGTCGCCGGGGCCATCTCCACGGGCACCCACGGCACCGGCCGCGACTCGGCGTCCGTCGCCGCGCAGATCCGCGCACTGGAACTGGTCACGGCCGACGGCACGGTGCTGCGCTGTTCGCCCGGCGAGCACCCGGACGTCTTCGCGTCGGCCCGGATCGGGCTCGGGGCCCTGGGGGTGGTCACCGCGGTCACGTTCGCCGTGGAGCCGGAGTTCCTGCTGACGGCCCGCGAGGAGCCGATGACCTTCGACCGGGTCACGGCCGAGTTCGAGCAGCTGGTCGCCGAGAACGAGCACTTCGAGTTCTACTGGTTCCCGCACACCGGCAACTGCAACACCAAGCGCAACAACCGCAGCGCCGGGGCGGCGGCCCCGCCGGGGCGGGTCAGCGGATGGATCGAGGACGAGCTGCTCTCGAACGGGATCTTCCAGGTCGCCTGTTCGGTCGGGAGGGCGGTCCCCTGGACCATCCCCTCCCTCGCCAGGATCTCCAGCCGTGCCCTGTCGGCCCGTACGTACACCGACATCCCGTACAAGGTGTTCACGAGCCCCAGGCGGGTGCGCTTCGTCGAGATGGAGTACGCCCTGCCGCGTGAGGCCGCGACCGAGGCCCTGCGGGAGCTCAAGGCCATGGTGGAGCGCTCACCGTTGCGGATCGGTTTCCCCGTGGAGGTCCGCACGGCGCCCGCGGACGACATCACGCTCTCCACGGCCTCGGGCCGGGAGAGCGTGTACATCGCGGTGCATCTGTACCGGGGCACGCCGCACCAGGCGTACTTCACCGCAGTCGAACGGATTATGACGGGATACGACGGCCGCCCGCACTGGGGCAAGATCCACACCCGGGACGCCGGTCACCTGGCTGGCGTCTATCCCGGTTTCGGCGAGTTCACCGCACTGCGCGACCGGCTCGACCCGGGCCGGCTGTTCGCCAACAGCTATCTGCGCCGGGTGCTCGGCGACTGACACCGCCGTCTCAGCGGCCGGCGTCCGCCCCGGCCGCACCGTCCTCCTGGACCGTGGCGTCATCGGTCGCGGCAGGCTCCGGTGCCGTGGAGGCGGCGCCGCCGGGTACCTCGGGAGCGGTGGGCTCCGGGGCCGTGGACCCTTCGGACGCGGAGTGGGTGGGGACGGGTCCGGGCGTGGAGCCTTCGGTGGTGTCGGGCCGCGCGCTCGGCCCGTCCCCGGGGTCCGTACCCGGGGTGGCCCCGTCGCCGTCCGGGCTGCTGCCGTCGCCGCCGCTCTCCTCCTGGCCCGTGCCGTCGGTGCTGCCCGAGGGCGCGGGGGAAGCCGGCCCGGCGTCGCTCTTCCCGCGCACGACGGATCCGACGGTGGTCCCGCCGCTGCCGCCCAGGTCGTGGCCGGAGGCCACCTCGTACACGGTGATACCGCCCATGGCCAGGACGAAGACCCCGGCGGCCGCGAGGGCCGAGCGCTTCCAGCCCCGTACGCGGGTGCCGTGCGTACGGGCGTCGGAGAAGGCGTCGTCAGGACGGGGGTCGCCGGGAGCCGGGTCGCCGGGGTGCGCGTCGCCGATCCGGACCTGCCGCAGCATCGTCGTACGGTCCAGGTCGCCGGGCCGGATCTCGCGCAGAACCGTGGTGCGGTCGTGCGCCTGGTCGCGGTCGACCGTGCGGAGCACCTTCGTCGCGTCGTCCTCGGGCCGCCCCGGCTCAGGGGACGGCTCCCGGGTGAACACCGTGACCTGACGGCCCGCCGGATGCTTCACCTGGACGGTGACCTCGCGGATCTGCTCCCCCGTGCGCCGGAAGAAGTGCTGGAAAACGGAGCCCCCGCAGGTGGCCACGACACTCATCACGCCCGCCCCGGCGATGGTTCCGTACACACCGAGCTGTGAGGCCATCACCGCCGCCGCGACCGCGGCCACGGCGCTGCCCGCTACCTGCGGCAGGCTCAGATCTATGCGCCCTTCTTTGCGTTCCGCACCGTTATGCGGCTTCTGAACCATGATCAGCCCCTGCTCGACAGCTACCCCACCTTGCACCCTGAAGAGACATTTGGGCGAATCAGATAGTTCCGATTCTGGAGATTTTGTGAAGCAGCCCACGCATTGAGGGCAAACAGCTGACAAATGGGTAACCCGACTCCCGCGCCCGGCGAGAACTTCGACGGCGCGCCGGTCCACCCCGGTGGCCCGAATGGAGTACTGTGGCGAGCCCTGGGGCCGGACTCCCACACGGGTATCCGGGACCTACGGGAGGGGGCCGAAGGGCGGCACTCTAACCGGCGGCGCCGCGGCATCGCACGGGCGCCAGCTGCGTGGAGCGACCACTTGGTCACTCCACGTCGCACACCGGTGGCCGTGTCGTCGTGGCGTTCAGGGCCAAGGCCCGACATGCCGGGTAACTTGGCAAGGTTGTGGCAGGCTGAACCCGGGCAGGTCACACTCGACTAGCGGAAGCAGCGACGCACGTGACGTCGGCAGGCACCACCCGGGAGGTTCCCATGCCCGAACTGCGTGTCGTGGCCGTCTCGAACGACGGCACACGACTGGTGCTCAAGGCTGCGGACAGCACGGAGTACACGCTTCCGATCGATGAGCGGCTGCGTGCCGCCGTCCGCAACGACCGCGCCAGGCTCGGCCAGATCGAGATCGAGGTGGAGAGCCATCTCCGCCCGCGCGACATCCAGGCACGTATACGTGCCGGTGCCTCCGCCGAGGAGGTCGCCCAGTTCGCCGGCATCCCGGTGGACCGGGTGCGCCGCTTCGAGGGCCCGGTGCTCGCGGAGCGCGCGTTCATGGCCGAGCGCGCCCGGAAGACTCCCGTGCGACGTCCCGGCGAGAACACCGGCCCCCAGCTCGGCGAGGCGGTGCAGGAGCGGATGCTGCTGCGCGGCGCCGACAGGGAGACGGTCCAGTGGGACTCCTGGCGCCGGGACGACGGCACCTGGGAGGTCCTCCTCGTCTACCTCGTCGCCGGCGAACCGCACTCCGCGAGCTGGACGTACGACCCGCCGCGACGCCTGGTCCAGGCCGTGGACGAAGAGGCGCGCTCGCTGATCGGCGAGACCGACGACGTCACCGCTCCGGAGCCGAGCTTCCCGTTCGTGCCGCGGATCGCGCGGCTGCCGCGCGACCGGCCGCTGGATCGTGCGCTGGACCGCCAGATCGAGCGTCCAGGACCCCCCGCACCGGATCCGGAGGAGCGTCTCAGCGGCGTGTCCGCCGGCGAGCGGGACTCCCTGACCAGCCTCCTGGAGGCGGTACCGAGCTTCCGCGGCGACATGATCGTCCCGGAGCGGCCCACCCAGCCCGAACCGCCCGCACTCGAGCCCGCGCCGCAGCAGGAGCCCGAGGCGGACGAGCCCCCGGCCGCGGCGGCGTCCGCCGGTGCCGGCTCCGCGTACGCCGATGTGCTGATGCCCCGCGCGGTGGCGGGCCACCGCGACCGGCTGACCGGGACGACGGACCGTCAGGCGGAGGCCGACGGTGTCCGCCCGGGCCGCAGGGCGGCGGTGCCCAGCTGGGACGAGATCGTCTTCGGCACACGCCGGAAGAAGCAGGACTGAGGCCCGGACCGGATGTCCGCGCCATGAGGAGGGCCCGTGCGCAGCGGCGCACGGGCCCTCGCTCCGTCAGGGGGACCGGCCGCCCGTCAGCGTGGGTCCGGCCCCGTGGCCACGGGGCGCGACTCGTCCGAGGTCCACTCCGACCAGGACCCCGCGTACAGCGCGGCCCGGTGCCCCGCGAGTTCCAGCGCCAGCACCTCATGGGCGCCCGAGACGCCGGAGCCGCAGTAGACGCCGATCTCGGTACCGCCGTCGGCGCCCAGCCCGGAGAAACGGGAGGCGAGCGAGCCGACGGGCAGGAAGCGGCCGTCCTCGCCGACGTTCAGGGTGGTCGGGGCGGACACCGCGCCGGGGATGTGCCCGCCGACGCGGTCGATCGGCTCCACGTCCCCCCGGTAGCGCTCCGCGGCCCGCGCGTCGAGCAGCAGACCGGAGCGGGCCAGTTCGGCGGCCGCGTCCGCGTCCAGGAGACCGAGCGCGCCCGGCTCGGGCCGGAAATCGCCCTCGGCGGGCTCCGGAACGGCGGTGGTGAGCTCACCCATCCATGTCGCGAGACCGCCGTCCAGTACGCGGACCTCACGGTGCCCGGTCCAGCGCAGCAGCCACCAGGCGCGGGCGGCCGCCCAGCCCTGACCGCCGTCGTAGACCACGACAGGAGTCTCCCGGCCGACTCCGGCCCGACGCATCACGGCTCCGAAGGCTTCCGGGTCCGGCAGGGGATGGCGGCCACCGCTGCCCGCCGGGCCGGCGAGCTCGGAGTCGAGATCGATGAACACCGCCCCCGGAAGATGCCCGGCCTCGTAGTCCGCGCGGCCGTTCGGCCCGCCGAGCTGCCAGCGGATGTCCAGGAGCACCGGCGGGCGCGGCCCCGTCGACTCGCTCATGTATTCGGATGCGGTGATGATGGGCTTCATGGGTGCCATCTTCGCGCAGGGGCCGCACCTTCTGCCGTGCGCCGCAGAGGACGTACCGCAGCAAATCGGGCTTCGAAGTGAGTGGAAGCCGCGAAGCGCGGCGGGCCGGGGTGCCTTGGAGCCCCAGTGGTGCGAGCATCTGCACGGAGCGTGCGCGCCCGCATCCGTACCGCTGGACGCCGTGCCGGCTCGTCCCCCGTACGGCCACCCCGATGGTACGAGGAGAGAGAAGAAGATGACCGAGGCTGCCACCCGGCGCATGCCCGGAGCACCGTGCTGGGTGAGTCTGATCGTGCACGGACTGACCGCGACCCAGGAGTTCTACAACAGGCTGTTCGGCTGGGAGTTCCGCGCCGGCCCCGAACAGCTGGGTCCGTACGTCAGGGCGATGCTGTGCGGCAAGGAGGTCGCGGGCATCGGACAGCTGCCGCCGGACCAGCACCTCCCGATCGCCTGGACCACCTACTTCGCCACGGAGGACGCGGACGTGACGGCGGAGTCGATCCGCTCCTGCGGAGGGACGGTGGCCGTCGGCCCCCTCGACGCGGGGGACGCGGGCCGTCTCCTGATCGCGTCCGACCCGAACGGCGCCGTCTTCGGTGTCTGGCAGGCCGCCGAACACCTCGGCACCGCCCTGGCGGGCACACCGGGCACCCCGGTGTGGAACGAGCTGGTGACCCGGGAGACCGCGTCCGTCGCCAAGTTCTACCAGGCCGTCTTCGGATTCGGGACCGAGGCGGTCGTCTCGGCCGACTTCGACTACCAGACGCTGCATGTCCAGGACCACCCGGTGGCCGCCCTGCACGGCGTGGGGCACGCACTGCCGCGCGACCGGGGCCCCCACTGGATGACCTACTTCCAGGTCGCCGACACCGACGAGGCGGCCGCACGCGTGGTGGAGCTCGGCGGGCACGTGCTGCGGCCACCGAGGGAGGCCTCCAGCGGCAGACTGGCCACGGTGGCGGACCCGGAGGGCGCGGTGTTCACAATCGTCAGGCCGCCCGGCAGCTGACCTCCGCCCGGACGGTCACAGCACGACGAACGGCGCTGCCCGTACAGCGGTTGACGTGCCCGTCGGCTGCCGCCACGACCGGCCGACGTGGTACGCCGGATCGGCCGGCCCGGCCCGAGGGCTCGGCGCCTGACGACGCCGCACACCCGACATCGTTCAGGTCCGAGCCCGCCCCCACCCTCCGGCCGGGAGATCAGCCGGAGCGCTCCACGCCGCCCCGGCCCGAACGCAGATCTGCCGCGTACGGCGGATTGGGACCGGCGACCTCACAGGTGCGTGCGGCGACGGATGCCGCGAACTCCAGTGCGGACCACAGCTGTTCATCGCGCAGGCCGTCCAGCCTGCCGCCCAGCAGGCCGTCCGTGGCCAGCCGGTGCAGAAGTCCCGCGGTGAAGGAGTCACCCGCGCCGACGGTGTCCACCACCTTCACCTCGGGCACGGGGACGTGCAGGCGTCCGGTGGCGGAGTACCCCAGGGCGCCCTGGGCACCGCACGTGATGACGACGAGCCCGGCACCGTGGTCCATCAGCCGTCGGGCGGCCTCGTCCGGGCCGGCTCCCGGCATCAGCAGCTCGGCGTCCTCACTGCTCAGCCGGAGGATGTCGGCGAGCCGGCACCAGTCCGGAAGTCGTTCGCGGACCTCGTCGAGATCGACCAGCGACGGTCGTACGTTCGGATCGATGCAGATCGTCGACGTCTCACGTGCCCGTGTCAGAGCCTCCTCGATCAGTGGGCCGCCCGGCGGCAGGGCAAGGGCCAGGCTTCCGGAATGGACGCACGCGGGGGTGGTGCCCCCACCCAGTGCCGCAGCCAGTTCCTGGCGGGTCCACCGCCAGTCGGCGGTGCCCTCGGCGTAGAAGTCGTAGGCGGCGCTGCCGGTGGAGTCGAGCTGAGCGATGGCCAGGGTGGCCGGCGCGGTGGTGGTGACGGCACCGCTCAGATCCACGCCCGAGGCGGTGAGGCGACGCCGCATCAGTGAGCCCAGCGGACCGGCCGACAGCCTGCCGAGGAAGCGGGCGGGGGTACCGAGGCGGGCCAGCGCGACAGCGGTGTTGGCCGGTCCGCCCCCGGCGTGCACGGTCAGCGTGGCGCTGTCGTCGCCGTCCGAGGTCACGAAGGCGTCTGCGACGCTCTCCCCGACAACGGTGATCGGGGGTGCTGGTGTGGTGGTCATCCGGGGCCTCGCGGTGTCGGGGCGGTCGCTGGGGGGCGGACGTGGCTGGTGTCCGGCCACGTCGCAATTGTCGCGGAACGCGGTCAGCGGGCGGGTTCGACATGGGTCTTTCGCCCGCGTCCGGAGCGGCCCTCGGTGCGAGCGGGCAGAGCCGGAGCTCGTGGGCCCAGCTGCCTGGTGACAACCGGTGCCGTCACCGACAGCGGGCACGGACAGCCCGCGAGCGAACCGGGACCGCCGACGGCCCGGATCGCATCCGGTCGCACAGCGTGGGTACGACGCCCTTCAGTCGGCGGTCACCGGCAGGACGTCCGGCGACAGCGCGCCGGCGCGGACGGAGCCGCTCGTCATGCGACGGCGGTGGTGACGGCGGCAGAGGACCTCGTAACCGATGTCCGCGGCCGGCCGGTCGACGTCGCCGACGACGACCTGTTCCCCCTCGACCACCATCACCCCACCGATCGTCCGGGCGTTGTGCGTGGCACGGGCACCGCACCAGCACATGGCCTCGACCTGGAGTGTCTCCACCCGGTCCGCCAGCTCGATCAGCCGCTGCGAGCCGGGGAAGAGTCTGGTGCGGAAGTCCGTGGTGATACCGAAGGCGAACACGTCGAGTTCGAGGTCGTCGACGACACGGGCCAACTGGTCGATCTGCTCCGGGGCGAGGAACTGCGCTTCGTCCACGATCACGTGGTCGACCTTGTCGCCCCTCGACATCAGGCCCACGAGGTAACCGAAGAGGTCCATCCCCGGGACGGCCTCGACCGCCTCGGTCACCAGGCCCAGCCGCGACGACAGCTTCCCCTCCCCCGCCCGGTCGTCCCGGGTGAAGATCACTCCCCGCAGACCTCGTGCCGACCGGTTGTGTCCGATCTGCAGTGCCAGGGTGCTCTTTCCGCAATCCATCGTTCCGGAGAAGAACACGAGTTCGGGCATGAGAAGTCGAGCGCCTTTCGGTGTGCGGTACAGGGAGGACGGAGGGCTACGAGCGTACTTCGAGGAGCGGGACCAGCTGTTCCACGGGGGTCAGCGATCCGTGCATCCCCACCATCGCGGACTCGTGGGGCTCCTTGGCCGAAGCGGTGATCACCACGTCGTCGTGCGCGGCGGCCACCACGTCACCGATCCTGCCGTACACCCGCTCGTCGATCCGAGGACCGAACCAGCCCGCCGCGATGGCCTCGTCCCGGCTCGCCACCCAGAACTGCTCCCCGAGCACCTCGCGCCAGACGGTCAGCACGTCCGCCTGGGCTCCCGGGACCGCGTACACATGGCGGGCACGGCCCTCGCCGCCGAGCAGGGCGACTCCGGCACTCAGCTCCCAGTCCTCGTCGAAGTCGATCCTGGACTGCTCGTCGAAGGGGATGTCGATCATGCCGTGGTCGGCGGTGATGTACAGCGCCGACCGGGGCGGCAACTGTTCGGCGAGGCGCCGGGCGAGCCCGTCGACGTACATCAACTGACCACGCCAGGCGTCGGAGTCCACGCCGTGGCGGTGTCCCTGGCCGTCGACCTCGCTGTAGTACGTGTAGACGAGGGACCTGTCACCGGCTGCGAGCCGCTCGGCTGCGAGGTCCATCCGGTCCTCACCGGTGAGCCGGCCGAGGAAGGAACCTCCGCTGAGCGCCACCTTGGTGAGGGGGGTCTGCTCGAAGTCGGGGGCGGAGACCTGGGCCGTACGGACGCCGGCGGCGTCGGCGAGCATGAAGACGGTGGGGTACGGCTGCCACGCCTTGAGGGCCGTCCACGGCTTCCAGCGGAGCTGGTTCATCAGGGCGCCCGTCTCCGGGTTGCGCACCGTGTAGCCGGGGAGCCCGTGCTCGCCCGGAGGGAGGCCCGTGCCGACCGAGGCGAGCGAGGTCGCGGTGGTGGACGGGAAGCCCGACGTGAGCGGCCGGCCGGTACCACCGCGGGAGGTGGGGAGCAGCGAGTGCAGGAAGGGCGCCTCGTCCGGGTGTGCCTTGATCTGCTCCCAGCCGAGGCCGTCGATCAGGAAGACGCAGTTCCGGTCCGCGGGGGTGAGCTCGGGGATCGTCGCCTCGAAGCCGGGTACCCCCTGGCCCGCGACGAGCGTCGGCAGCAGGTCGGCGAGCGAGCCGGTGCCGTATTCGGGGACGGGCGCGGTCCCGGGGTCGAGCAGAACGGGGTCCTGCCAGGCGGGCTGGACCATCAGCGGGCGGTCGCCGCGGCCGTGGCCGTGGCCTCGGAGAGCGACTGGGCGAAGGCGAGGGTCTGGCGCACCGCGTCGGGGCCGTCCCCGGCCTCGCTGACGCGCAGGCTCAGGTCGTCGGCGGTGGAGCTGCCCGTGTAGCCGTGGTCGGCCTCGCAGTTGGGGTCGCCACAGGCCGCGGGCTCCAGGTCGATGCGGGAGACGGCGCCCCAGCCGATGGTCAGGACGACCTCGCGGGGCAGCGTGCCGGGCACGTACTTCTCGGGGTTGGCCACCACGCGGCTGACCACGACGGACGAGATCCGGTCGAGTTTGACCGACTCGGTGGACGTCGTGGCGTACGGCGTCGGGGAGCTCGTGTCGGCGGCCTGCTCGTCGGTGTGGCTGACGATGAAGCGCGTGTCCGTCAGGACGAGGACCGTGACATGGCGGCGGACCTCGTTGGAGTCGAAGGTGGTCTCCTGGTGCACCAGGTACGAAGCGACCGGCTCCCCGCCGACGGCGGCCTCCACCGCCTCGGCCACGAGGGCCGGGTAGTAGCCGCTGCGCTCGATAGCCGCGCGCAGCCCCTGGGTCGTCGTACCGGTCTTTGCCATGCCCACCATCCTACGGGGGACCGGTGACTGCCGGGGACGCCGTGCGCGGGTCCATGGGGCGGTCAGTAGCTGGGGAGCCGGCGAGGCCCGAGGTCGCTGCGGGCCGGTGGCGGAGCCAGTCGGACGCTCGCTCCCAGCACCGTCAGGCCCTGCGTGGCCACGACCACGGGTTCCAGGGTGACCGAGACCACCTCGGGGTGGTCGTCGACCAGCCGGGACACCCGCAGGAGGAGCTCCTCGAGCGCCGCGGTGTCCGCCGGCGCGGAACCGCGCCAGCCGAACAGCACCGGAGCCGCCCTGATGGAACGGATCAGCTCCGCGGCGTCGCGGTCGGTGGCGGGCACGAGGCGGTGTGCCGTGTCACCCAGCAGTTCGGAGGGCGCGCCGGCCAGGCCGAAGGAGAGAACGGCACCGGCGGCCGCGTCGATGGACGCCCTGACGACGGTGTCGACACCTCTGGGTGCCATGGCCTGGACGACGGGCCGGAGTTCGGCGGGCGTGCCGAGCAGTTCGGTCAGTTCGTCGTACGCGCGGCGCAGGGCGTCCTCGTCGGTGAGGTCGAGCCGGACACCGCCGAGGTCCGCGCGGTGCCGGAGGTGGGGTGCGGTGGTCTTGAGGGCCACCGGGTAGCCGAGGTGCGCGGCGGCGGCGACCGCGGCAGCCGGGTCGGCGGCGGGGAGCGCGGGCCGCACGGAGACTCCGTAGCGGGAGAGCAGCTCACGGGCCTCGTCGTGGGTGAGCGGGCGGCCGCGCGGATCGGGGCTCGGGCCGAGCAGTGTCTCGATCAGTCCGGCGGTGCCGTGCTCGTCGATGGTGTCGTCCAGGAATTCGGGCACCTTGCCGGGGGTGGCCGCCTGGCGCCGCCACTGGGCGTACTTCACCGCCTCGGCGAGCGCGCGGACGGCTCGCTCCGCTGCGGGATAGGCGGGGATGCGGCCGGCGGAGCGGGCGGGGTGCCCCGTGGCGTCCGGCCCGTCGGCGGACGGGCCCGGGGCGGGCTGCCGGGAGGACGGCTCCACGACAGCCGCGTCGGCGGCGGGCCGGGGTGCGGGCGGGGTGGCCGTGCCCGCCGCGGCGGCGAGGGCCTGAGCCAGGCCACCCATCTCCACGTGTACCACCGCCACCGGCTTCGGGGGGCCGGTGGCCGCCGCCTCGCGCAGCGCGGCCGCCAGGACCTCGCCGTCGCCGGTCTCGGCCTTTCCGTCCTCGCCCACCCAGGGGATCGCGGTCACGATCACGGCGTCGCACGTCCGGTCGGCGAGGGCCTCGGCCAGCGCGTACCGGAAGTCCTGCGGGCTCGCACCGGTGGTGAGGTCGCGGGGCGGGCGGGGACGCAGCCCCTCCGCCAGGCAGGCGTCGTAGGTGAGGAGGCCGAGCGACTCCGAGTTGCCCAGGATCGCCACCCGGGGCCCGTCCGGCAGGGGTTGTCCGGCGAGGAGCAGGCCGACGTCGACCATCTCCGTGACGGTGTCGACGCGGATCACGCCCGCCTGGCGCATCAGGGCGGACACCGTCGCGTCCGGGATGCGGCTGACCGGCACGGTGTGGCCGGGCGGATTGGTTCCGCTGTGCCGGGCGCCCTTCACCACGACCACGGGTTTCACGGCGGCCGTCCGGCGCGCCAGCCGAGTGAACTTGCGCGGGTTGCCGAGTGATTCGAGGTACAGCAGGGCGACGTCGGTGTCCTGGTCCTCGAACCAGTACTGCAGGAAGTCGTTGCCGGAGACATCGGCCCGGTTGCCCGCCGAGATGAACGCCGAGAGCCCGGCGCCCCTGCGGTGGAGGCCGGAGAGCAGTGCGATCCCGATGGCGCCTGACTGGGTGAAGAGGCCGATGCGCCCGGCCTGGGGGGACTCGGGGGCGAGGGAGGCGTTCAGACGGACCGCTTCGGAGGTGTTGATGATGCCGAAGGCGTTCGGGCCGATGATCCGCATGCCGTACGAGCGTGCCTGCCGGACCAGCTCCCGCTGCCGCTCCCGGCCTTCGGTACCCCGCTCCGCGTATCCGGCGGAGAGGACGACGAGGCCCTGCACACCGTGTTCGCCGCAGTCCGCGACGGCCTCGGGCACCCGCTCGGCGGGCACGGCGACGACCGCGAGATCGACCTGCTCGCCGATCTCACCCACCGTGCGGTGCGCGGGCACCCCGTCGACCGTGCCCGGTCCGGCGGCGAAGGAGGTGTTCACCGCGTACGTACGTCCGGTGAAGCCTGAACCGAGGAGGTTGCGCAGCACCGTCCGGCCCACGCCCCCGGGCTCGCGGCCGACGCCGATGACCGCGACGGCCCCTGGGGCCAGCAGGCGCTGCACGGAGCGCGCTTCGGCCCGCTGCTCACGGCCGCGCTGGACGGCGAGCGACTCGGCCGTGGGTTCCAGTTCGAGGGTGAGGTGGACGGAGCCGTCCTCGAAGCTGCGCTGCTGGGTGAAGCCGGCGTCCCGGAACACCTTGATCATCTTGTTGTTGGCGGGCAGCACCTCGGCGGCGAAGCGGCGGATGCCCCGCTCCATGGCCACCGCCGCGATGTGTTCGAGGAGTGCGGACGCCACACCGCGCCCCTGGTGGGCGTCCTGGACGAGGAAGGCGACCTCGGCCTCGTCCGCGGGGGCCGAGGCGGGCCTGCCCTGCTCGTCGATCCGGTCGAAGCGGACGGTGGCGATGAACTCGCCGCCGATCGTGACGGCCAGCCCCACCCGGTCGACGTAGTCGTGATGGGTGAAGCGGTGCACGTCCCGGGCGGAGAGGCGCGGGTACGGGGCGAAGAAGCGATAGTACTTCGACTCGTCGGACACCTGCTCGTAGAAGCTGACCAGCCGCTCGGCGTCGTCCGTGGTGATGGGCCTGATGCGCGCGGTGCCACCGTCGCGGAGCACCACGTCCGCCTCCCAGTGGTCGGGGTACGCGTGATGCGGACTCTGCTCCGGAGTGGGCTCCATGGGCAAAGCCTACGACCCGTCGCACCGGTCGCGGCGGGGTGGCGGCGCGGGCACGCTTGGGGCCTGTATCGCGTTGTGCCCGGTGGCGATGCCTGGCGCGGCAGTGCGCCCTGCATGAGAGACTGGTCTAGACAACCCATTGTTACGTGAAGGGCAGAACCATGGCTGAGCGCCGCGTCAACGTCGGTTGGGCCGAGGGCCTGCACGCCCGCCCCGCTTCCATCTTCGTCCGTGCCGCGACGGCCTCCGGCGTCCCGGTGACGATCGCCAAGGCTGACGGCAACCCGGTGAACGCCGCGTCCATGCTCGCGGTGCTCGGTCTGGGCGCCCAGGGCGGCGAGGAGATCGTGCTCGCGTCCGAGGCGGACGACGCCGAGGCCGCCCTGGACCGCCTGGCGAAGCTGGTCGCCGAAGGGCTCGAGGAGCTTCCGGAGACCGTCTGATTCCGGGCGTCCCGAACTGGAATCATTTCCACGGAAAAGCCGCGGCACCCCCACGGGGAGCCGCGGCTTTTCACGTTTTCCGAACGAGGTCGGGGCTGAGCCCGGAAAACGAAATCAGGGCAGCACAAAGAAAGCCCCTCAATAATTATCCTCTTTGTATACGGTGCAATTGTTAATGGCGGACTCCCGCGATGTTTACGGGGTGTTGCGAAGTCCTCACCCGCGCCGGGCGCCCCGGCGGGTCCGTGCGCCGCAGCCGGTGGGCCGCGGTGGCCCGCTCGGCGTGCTGGGTGGCGAGCGCCCTGGCCCGCTCCGCGTCACGGCGCGCCACGGCGTCGACGAGAGCACCGTGCTCGGCCCAGAAGTCCGCGGGGCGGGCCGGCTGCTCGACGGCGTACATCCAGGCGATCTTGTGCCGGAGCTGGGTGAGCAGCGCTATCAGCGCGGGGCTGCCGGAGGCCTGTGCCAGCGTCTCGTGGAACCAGCCGCCCAGGGAGCGCAGATCCTCCCCCTCGCCCCTGCGCACCCGCTCCTGCCCCAGCCTGACCAGGCCTCGGAGCACTTTGAGGTGCGCCTCGGTGCGGCGCTGCGCGGCGCGGGCCGCCCCGAGTGGTTCCAGGAGCATCCGGATCTCCAGGAGGTCGGCGGCCTCCTGCTCCGTGGGCTCGGCGACGCAGGCACCGGCATGCCTGCGGGTGACGACGAACCCCTCGGATTCCAGGGTGCGCAACGCCTCGCGCACGGGGACGCGGGAGACGCCGTAGCGACGCGCGAGCACCTCTTCGGTGAGGCGGCTGCCGCGCTCGAAGACACCGGAGACGATGTCGTCACGGATTGCCGTGCATACCGAATGCGCGGGAATGCGCATGTCCGAACCTCCGCCTTAATCCCCGCGGAACGCGGCCGATCGACGCCTGTTCCGTGACTCTATTGCAACCGGCCACAATTTCCGATGGCGGGGTGGAATCCATGGATATCTTTTGGCCAAAAAGCACTTCCACGAGCCTTCCGCGACCCCTTCCGCGACCTCTTCCGGGACATGACGCAGGCCCCGGCGGATGCCGGGGCCTGCGTCGTGGGCGGTGTCGTGCGGCGTGCGGTCAGACCTGGACGCCGTGGGCACGGAGGTAGGCGACGGGGTCCATGTCCGAGCCGTACTCGGGGGTGGTCCGGGCCTCGAAGTGCAGGTGCGGTCCGGTGGAGTTGCCGGTCGAGCCGGACACACCGATCCGCTCACCCGAGCCGACGCTCTGGCCGACGGACACACCGATCGAGGAGAGGTGGCCGTACTGGGTGTACGTGCCGTCGTTCATGCGCAGCACGATGTTGTTGCCGTACGCGCCGCCCCAGCCCGCCTCGACGACCGTACCGGCGCCGACGGCGACGACGGAGGTGCCGGACGCCGCCTGGAAGTCCACGCCGGAGTGGCTTCCGGAGGACCAGAGCGCGCCGCCGGACTGATATCCGGTGGTCACGTGCGATCCGGCGACCGGGAGGTGGAAGGAGTTCAGCCGGGCCCGCTCGGCGGCGCGCGCCGCGCGCGCCTCGGCCTCGCGCGCCTCCGCGGCGCGGGCTTCGGCCTTGCGCTCGGCCTCCGCCTTCGCCTCGGCCTTTGCCTTGGCTTCCGCCTCGGCCTTCGCCTTCGCCTCGGCCGCGAGGTCGGCCTGGTGCTTCTGGGCCTTCGCCTGGGCGTCGATCTGGGCGGCGAGGGTGGTGTCGAGGGCGACGGTCTGGGTCAGGCCGGTGGCGGTGACGGCCTCGGAGTCCGCGGCGAGGGCCGGGGAGGCCGTGGTGCCGATGACACCGGCGGTGGCCAGGGCCGCGATGCCGGCGACCTCGGCGCTCTTGCGCGTCAGGCGGCTCGGGGCACGGTGCTTCCCGGTGGCACGGATGAACGCCATGGAGGGGCTGGTCCTTTCCTTCCTTCTCGCCTACCGGGTTAGCTGACGGGTTCGGAGCAGGAAGGTCTCCTACGGGCCCCCACACCTCGGACGAGGTGACAGGGATCCGATTCACCCCAGGGACTTCGTGGGTCCCCGGCTCCCCAGGCTCGCGCCTGACGGGGACTCGGCGATGGCTGCCCGGCGCCGCGGATGCGGCATTCGTCTGGCGGACAGCCGGGCCGACGCTAGGTCGGGGCCCTTCACGGCACCAAACAGAAAGGGCCTTTTGTCGCACATCCCACAGGATTAATAGGCATTTTCTTTACGAAACGGACACATGGCAGAACCCTGGCGCCCGGTGCACGCGCCAGGGTCCGTCATGTCCCGTTCCGTCAGCCGGTGACGACCGACACCTCGCCGATCCCCAGGGCCTTCACGGGCTCCGCGATCTGCGCGGCGTCCCCGACCAGGACGGTGACCAGCCGGTCGACCGGGAAGGCGTTGACCACGGCAGCGGTCGCCTCGACCGTGCCGGTCGCGGCCAGCCGGGCGTACAGCTGGGCCTGGTAGTCGTCCGGCAGGTGCTGCTCCACCTGGTCGGCCAGGGTGCCCGCGACGGAGGCCGCCGTCTCGTACTTCAGCGGGGCCACACCCACGAGGTTCTGCACGGCGGTCTCGCGTTCGGCGTCGGTGAGCCCCTCGGCCGCCAGGGTCCGCAGGACCTTCCACAGGTCGTCGAGCGCGGGGCCGGTGGACTCCGTGTCGACGGAGCCGCTGATGGCGAGCATCGCGGCGCCGGTCGCCCCGGAGGCGGACCCGGGTGCCGTCGAGCGCAGCACCTGCCCGAAGGCCCGGACGCCGTAGGTGTAGCCCTTCTCCTCGCGCAGCACACGGTCGAGCCGCGAGGTGAGGGTGCCTCCCAGGCAGTACGTGCCGAGGACCTGGGCCGGCCACACACTGTCGTGCCGGTCCGCTCCGATCCGGCCGATCAGCAGCTGGGTCTGCACGGCTCCGGGACGGTCGACGATGACCACACGGCCGGTGTCGTCCGCGGTGATCGGGGGCACCGGCCGGGCCTGGCCGGCGTTGCCCGACCAGTCCCCGACGGTGTCGGAGAGCAGCGCGTCCAGGTCCACCTCGGTGAGGTCGCCGACGACGACCGCCGTCGCGGTGGAGGGGCGGACATGGGCGTCGTAGAAGGCGCGTACGGCGGCGGCGTCGATCCGCCGGACCGTCTCCTCGGTGCCCTGGCGCGGGCGCGACATCCGCGCCGTGGCGGGGAAGAGCTCCTTGGAGAGCTGCTTGGCGGCCCGGCGGGCCGGGTTGGCCTGCTCGTGCGGGATCTCGTCGAGGCGGTTGCCCACCAGGCGTTCGATCTCGCTCTCCGCGAAGGCCGGGGCGCGCAGTGCCTCGGCGACCAGACCGAGGGCCTTGGCCAGCCGGGAGACCGGGACCTCCAGGGAGACTCGCAGACCCGGGTGGTCCGCGTGCGCGTCCAGCGTGGCGCCGCACCGCTCCAGCTCGGCGGCGAACTCCTCCGCCGAGTGCTTGTCCGTACCCTCGGACAGGGCGCGCGCCATGATCGTGGCCACACCGTCCAGGCCCTCGGGCTCGGCGTCCAGCGGGGCGTCGAGGAAGATCTCCACGGCGACGACCTGCTGGCCGGGGCGGTGACAGCGCAGCACGGTCAGCCCGTTGGGCAGGGCGCCGCGTTCGGGCGCGGGAAAGGCCCAGGGCCGGGCCTCACCGGCGGTCGGCTGCGGGTGGTACTCCATCGCTACTCCAGTCACGGCGGCGTCGGTCACTTGTCGGCCCCCTCGTGCGCGTCGGTCTCGTGCGCGTCGGTGCCGTCCGTCTCGTCGGCCGGTTCGAGCGGCTCGTAGACCAGGACCGCACGGTTGTCGGGACGCAGATGCGCCCTTGCGGCGGCCTTGACCTCGTCGGCCGTCACGTCGAGCACCCGGCCCACCGCGGTCAGTGCGAGCTGCGGGTCGCCGAACAGGACGGCGTACCGGCACAGTTCGTCCGCGCGGCCGGCGACCGTGCCGAGCCGGTCCAGCCACTCACGCTCCAGCTGGGCCTGGGCGCGCTCCATCTCCTCGGGCGTGGGGCCCTCCTCGGCGAAGCGGGCGAGCTCCTCGTCGACGGCCTCCTCGATCCGGGGCACCTCGACGCCGCCGGACGTCTTGACGTCCAGCCAGCCGAGCGAGGGAGCGCCGGCCAGCCTGAGCAGACCGAATCCGGCGGCGACCGCCGTACGGTCGCGGCGGACCAGGCGGTTGTGCAGGCGGGAGGACTCGCCGCCGCCGAGCACGGTCAGCGCGAGGTCCGCGGCGTCGCACTCGCGCGTGCCGTCGTGCGGCAGCCGGTAGGCGGCCATCAGCGCACGCGCGGGGACCTCCTCCTCGACCACTTCGCGCAGCTGTTCGCCGATGACGGCGGGCAGCGAGCCGTCGCGCGGGGGCTGCTTGCCGTCGTGGGAGGGGATGGAGCCGAAGTACTTCTCGACCCACGCGAGCGTCTGCTCCGGGTCGATGTCCCCGACCACCGAGAGCACCGCGTTGTTCGGCGCGTAGTACGTCCGGAAGAACGCCTGCGCGTCCTCCAGGGTCGCCGCGTCCAGGTCGGCCATCGAACCGATCGGCGTGTGGTGGTAGGGGTGGCCCTCCGGGTAGGCGAGGGCGGTGAGCTTCTCGAACGCGGTGCCGTACGGGACGTTGTCGTAGCGCTGGCGGCGCTCGTTCTTGACGACGTCGCGCTGGTTCTCCATGGACTCCTCGTCGAGCGCGGCGAGCAGCGAGCCCATCCGGTCGGCCTCGAGCCACAGGGCCAGCTCCAGCTGGTGCGTGGGCATCGTCTCGAAGTAGTTGGTGCGCTCGAAGCTGGTGGTGCCGTTGAGGGAGCCGCCCGCCCCCTGCACCAGCTCGAAGTGCCCGTTCCCCTTGACCTGGCCCGAACCCTGGAACATCAGGTGCTCGAAGAGGTGAGCCAGGCCTGTGCGTCCCTTGACCTCGTGCCGGGAGCCGACGTCGTACCAGAGGCAGACCGCGGCGACGGGGGTCAGATGGTCCTCGGAGAGCACCACGCGCAGGCCGTTGGCCAGACGGTGCTCGGTCGCCGTCAAGCCGCCGGAGCCGGCCTGGGCTGTGGCCGTGTGACCCATGGGCATGTACGTCCCTTCGATCGGTACAGGGTTTCCTGCCGGACCTGCCACTCTAAGACCAAGCGCACGGGCACCTGGCGAAGTTCCCGTCGGGTGAATGTTGTCGTAGATGCTGCCGTAAACAGGGGCTCTGGGGAGGCCCCGGGGGCCGTTTCGGACGGGTCGAGGTCGGCGTCGTCAGTGCGGCGGTCCACAATGGTCGGCGTCAGAACCTGAGGTTGCCCGACAGAATCTGTGAAGGAGTCGCAGCCGCGATGGCCCGCCGCAGCACGAAAACCCCGCCGCCGGACGACTTCGAGGAGAAGATCCTCGACATCGACGTCGTCGACGAAATGCAGGGCTCCTTCCTCGAGTACGCGTACTCGGTGATCTACTCCAGGGCGCTGCCCGATGCCCGCGACGGCATGAAGCCCGTGCACCGCCGCATCGTGTCCCAGATGAACGAGATGGGACTGCGCCCCGACCGCGGCTACGTGAAGTGCGCCCGCGTCGTGGGCGAGGTGATGGGCAAACTGCACCCGCACGGTGACGCGTCGATCTATGACGCACTGGTGCGCATGGCACAGCCGTTCTCGATGCGCCTGCCCCTCGTCGACGGGCACGGCAACTTCGGTTCGCTGGGCAACGACGACCCGCCGGCCGCCATGCGGTACACCGAGTGCCGGATGGCCGACGCCACGACCCTGATGACGGAGTCGATCGACGAGGACACCGTCGACTACCAGTCCAACTACGACGGCCAGGAGCGGGAGCCGGTCGTCCTCCCGGCGGCGTACCCGAACCTCCTGGTCAACGGCGCTTCCGGGATCGCGGTCGGCATGGCGACCAACATGCCCCCGCACAACCTCGGCGAGGTCATCGCCGCCGCCCGCCACCTGATCCGGCACCCGGGCGCCGACCTCGAGACGCTGATGCGCTTCGTCCCGGGACCCGACCTGCCCACCGGTGGCAGGATCGTGGGTCTCGGCGGCATCAAGGACGCGTACGCCGCCGGGCGCGGCACGTTCAAGATCCGCGCCACGGTCGCCATAGAGAGCGTCACGGCCCGCCGTAAGGGTCTCGTCGTCACCGAACTGCCCTTCACCGTCGGGCCGGAGAAGGTGATCGCCAAGATCAAGGACCTCGTCGGCTCGAAGAAGCTGCAGGGCATCGCGGACGTCAAGGACCTCACGGACCGGGCGCACGGTCTGCGTCTGGTGATCGAGGTCAAGAACGGCTTCGTGCCGGAGGCCGTGCTGGAGCAGCTCTACAAGCTGACGCCGATGGAGGAGTCCTTCGGCATCAACAACGTGGCGCTGGTCGACGGACAGCCGCTCACCCTGGGGCTGAAGGAGCTCCTGGAGGTCTATCTCGACCACCGCTTCGACGTGGTGCGCCGGCGCAGCGAGTTCCGCAGGACCAAGCGCCGCAACCGGCTGCACCTGGTCGAGGGCCTCCTCGTGGCGCTGCTCGACATCGACGAGGTCATCCGTCTCATCCGGGACAGCGACAACTCGGCGCAGGCGAAGGAGCGCCTGATGGAGCGCTTCTCGCTGAGCGAGATCCAGACCCAGTACATCCTGGACACCCCGCTGCGCAGGCTCACCCGCTTCGACCGGATCGAGCTGGAGACCGAGCGCGACACGCTCGACGCGGAGATCGCCGAGCTGACCGCGATCCTGGAGTCGGACGCCGAACTGCGCAAGCTGGTCTCGTCCGAACTGGCAGCGGTGGCTAAGAAGTTCGGCACCGACCGGCGCACGGTGCTGCTGGAGTCGGCGGGTTCCCAGATCGCCTCGGTGCCGCTGGAGGTCGCCGACGACCCGTGCCAGGTGCTTCTGTCCTCGACCGGCCTGCTGGCCCGCACGGCCAACGCGGAGCCGGTCGCCCAGGCCGAGGACGCCCGGCGCACCAAGCACGACGCGATCGTCTCGGCCGTCGCCGCGACCGCACGCGGGGAAGTGGGCGCGGTGACGTCCGCGGGACGCCTGCTCCGGCTGTCGGTGATCGATCTCCCGCAGCTGCCGGACACCCACGCGGCTCCGAACCTGTCGGGCGGGGCCCAGATCTCGGAGTTCCTCAGCCTGGAGGCGGACGAGGAGCTGGTCTGCCTCACCACCCTGGACGAGGACGCGCCCGGCCTGGCCATCGGCACCCTGCAGGGGGTGGTGAAGCGTGTGGTGCCCGACTACCCGGCCAACAAGGACGAGTTGGAGGTCATCTCGCTGAAGGACGGTGACCGTGTCGTCGGCGCCACCCAACTGCGTACGGGCGAGGAGGACCTGGTCTTCATCACGTCCGACGCGCAGTTGCTGCGCTACCCGGCCGCGTCGGTGCGTCCCCAGGGACGCGCGGCGGGCGGTATGGCCGGCATCAAGCTCACCGAGGGCGCCGGTGTCCTCTCGTTCACCGCGGTGGATCCCTCGGCGGACGCCGCGGTGTTCACGATCGCCGGGTCGCACGGCACTCTGGACGACTCCGAGCGGACCTGGAAGCTCACCCCGTTCGATCAGTACCCGCGCAAGGGCAGGGCCACCGGCGGGGTGCGCTGCCAGCGCTTCCTCAAGGGGGAGGACGTCCTGGTGTTCGCCTGGGCGGGTGAGACCCCGGCGCGGGCGGCGCAGAAGAACGGCGCACCGGCCGAGCTGCCGGACCCCGATCCGCGCCGTGACGGTTCGGGGACACCGCTGACGAGTCCCGTCGCGGTGATCGCCGGGCCGCTGTAGGACACCGGCCGGACGGCGCGAGGGCTCAGGCCTCGTCGCCGTCCGGCTGCCGTACGTACCGCAGGACGCCCCACATGCTGCGTTCCAGCTCCTCGGTGGCGTCCTGCCAGGCGTCCTGGCAGGACTCCAGTTCCTTGTGCAGCGCCTCGGCGTCGATGCCGGAGCCGATCAGGACCAGTTGGGTCCGCCGCGGTTCGCCGGTGGCCCAGCGCTGCGGTACGAAGCGCAGGAACCTGCCGACGGCGTGCAGGGCGTACCGGTTACGGGGGTCACCCGCGCCGAAGTCGGTGAATCCCTTGATCCGGTAGAGGCCCGCGGGCCTGGAGTCGAGGAACGCCATGAAGCGGCGGGGGCTGAGCGGGACGTCGGCGGTGAACGAGACGCTCTCGTACGCCGCGTGCAGATGCTCCTCGTGCGTGCGGTCGGCCTCCGGGAGCAGGTCCTCGAAGGTCAGCTGGCGGAAGGCGCCGTCCTCGTCCGGCCGGAGCACGGGGTCGAACAGCACCTCCGGGTCGATCCTCCCGTACACGGCGCGGATGACCGCCGCTCCGCCGCCGGCGGTGTCCACCGCCTCCCGCACGGCCCGGAGATCCTCGTCCGCGACGCGGTCGGTCTTGTTCAGGACGATCAGGTCGGCGACGGCGAGGTGCCGGTCGATCTCCGGGTGGCGCTCCCGGGTGGCGGGGAACTCGGCCGCGTCGACGACCTCGACCAGTCCCCCGTACCGGATGTGCGGATTGTCGCTGGCCAGCAGCATCCGCACGAGTTCCTGGGGCTCGGCGAGACCGCTCGCCTCGATGACGATCACATCGAGCCGGGCGGCGGGCCCGGTCAGGGTCTCCAGATGGGTGTCGAGCTCGCTCGCGTCGACGGCACAGCACAGGCAGCCGTTGCCCAGCGAGACCGTGGAGCCGACCTGGCCCGCGACGGTCATGGCGTCGATCTCGATGGACCCGAAGTCGTTGACGACGACCCCGATCCGGTTGCCCGCCCTGTTGCGGAGCAGGTGGTTGAGCAGGGTCGTCTTGCCGGATCCGAGGAACCCCGCCAGGACGACGACCGGGATCTGCGGGGCGCGGGGCGGGGTCAACGGGGGCCTTCCTCTGGTCGGTCAGAGTGCCGGTACGGGCTGCGGAGGCGGGGTCCCCGCGCAGCGGGCCGCCGGACGGATGATCTTCGAGTCCTCCGCCTGTTCCAGGATATTGGCGCTCCGGCCGACCATGCGCGCGGCGCAGAAGGTGGGGGTGAACATCTCGCGCGGCGGTCCGCAGAGCTCCATGACGACGCCGGCGTAGAACTCCACGTTCGTGTGGAGCTCGCGTCCCGGCTTGAGCTCGGCGAGGATCGCCTCCACCTGGCGCTCCACCTCGACGGCGAAGTCGACGAGCGGGCCGCCGAATCCCTGTGCGACCGAGCGGAGCATGCGGGAACGCGGGTCCTCGGTGCGGTGGACGGGGTGTCCGAAGCCCATGATCCGCTCCCCCGCGAGCACCCGGTCACGGATCCAGCTGTCGATCCTGTCAGTGGTGCCGATGGTGTCCAGCGCCCGGCTCGGCGCACCACGCGTCGCCGCGTCGACCCACGCGCACCCGTACGCCGTGGTCTCCGCGGGACTGGGTGTGCTGGAGGGCCCCCGCGCTGCTGGACGAGATGCCCGAGGCGGCCCCGGCGACGGCGGCGGCCCGTGACGTGGTCGCGACCACCGCCCGCCACACGCCCCTGCACGCCAACGTGGACCTGGCCCTGGCAGCCTTCTCGGTCGCGTACGGCATGCCCGCCGAAACGGGCGAGACGGTGTTCGCCGTGTCCCGTACGGCGGGGTGGATCGCCCATGCCATGGAGGAGTACACGGAACGTCCGCTGCGCATGCGCCCCAGAGGGCAGTACAACGGGCCACGACCGCCCCGGCCGTTGCCCGTTCCGTGAAACCAGCCGCAGCCGATCGGCAGGGGTCCGGCCGACGGAGATTTCGGTAAGCGGGGTTCGCCCTCTACCGTTCGTACGATGAGCGCCCCACCGACCACCCCACGGGGACCGCGCCGCTTCGGCTGGCCGAAGCGGGTCTTCTCCCAGGTCCTGCTGATGCAGCTGGCCATCATCACCGGCGTCACGGTCCTCGTCACGGGCCTCTTCCTGGCACCCCTCAGCGCACAGCTCGACGACCAGGCGATGCGCCGCGCCCTGGCGATCGCGCAGAGCACGGCAGCGCAGCCGCAGATCGCCGCCTCGCTGCTCGCCACCGAGCCGCGACCGGACGGGGCCGTCCAGACCGCGGCGGAGCGGATCAGGCGGTCGACCGGAGCCGAGTACGTCGTGATCATGGACAGGCAGGGCGTGCGCTGGTCGCACACGGACGCCTCCCGCATCGGTGGCGTCGTCTCCACCGACCCCAGCACACCCCTGGCCGGCAGGTCCGTGATGGAGATCGACAGCGGCACGCTCGGACGTTCGGCCCGTGGCAAGGTGCCGCTGCTCGACGGATCGGACCGGGTCGTGGGCGCCGTCTCGGTCGGCATCGCGTACGACAGCGTCCGTGCCCGGCTGCTCGCCACGATCCCCGGGCTGCTCGCGTACGCGGGCGGAGCGCTGGCCGTGGGGGCGCTGGCCGCCTATCTGATCTCCCGCCGTCTTCAGCGACAGACCCACGACCTGGCGTTCTCCGACATCTCGGCGCTGCTCACCGAGCGCGAGGCCATGCTGCACAGCATTCGCGAGGGGGTCGTGGCGCTCGACCGCACCGGGCGCATCAGGCTCCTGAACGACGAAGCCCAGCGGCTGCTCGGCCTCGGTCCCGACGCCGCGGGCAAGCGGCTCGACGAGGCGCTGGGTGAGGGCCGGACCACCGAGGTGCTGGCCGGGCGGGTCGTCGGCGACGACCTGGTGACCGTACGCGGCAGCCGCGTGCTGCTCGCCAACCGGGTGCCGACCGACGACGGCGGGGCCGTGGCCACCCTCCGCGACCGCACGGAGCTGGAGTATCTCGGCCGCGAGCTCGACTCCACCCGTGGCCTGATCGACGCGCTGCGCGCCCAGGACCACGAGCACGCCAACCGGCTGCACACCCTCCTGGGACTGCTGGAGCTGGAGATGCACCAGGAGGCGGCGGAATTCGTCACAGAAGTCGTCGGCGTCCACCGGGCGACCGCCGAACAGGTCACCGAGAAGGTCCACGACCCCCTGCTGGCATCCCTCCTGGTGGGCAAGGCGACCGTGGCCGCGGAGCGCGGCGTCGCTCTGCGTATGGCCGCGGACGCACTGCTGCCGGACCGGCTGGTGGACCCACGAGGGCTCGTCACGGTCCTCGGGAATCTGGTCGACAACGCGATGGACGCGGCCGCCGGGTCTCCCGGCGCACGGATCGAGGTCGGGCTGCGGACCGAGGGCCGTACGGTGGTGCTGCGGGTGCACGACAGCGGTCCGGGCGTTCCCGCCGATGCACACGAGTCCATCTTTACGGAGGGCTGGTCGACGAAGGAGCTCCCGGCCCACGGCAAACGCGGCCTGGGGCTGCCGCTCGTACGACGGCTCGCCGAACGACAGGGCGGCAGCGTGTCCGTATCGGGCTCCCCCGAGGGCGGGGCTGTGTTCACCGTCGTCCTCCCGGACGCTCTGGGCGAGACCCCGCAGCCCGGCTGCCCTTCGTCCCCCGTACGACCCGCGACGTCAGGAGGATCCCCGTGATCGAGGTTCTCGTCGTCGACGACGACGTGCGGGTCGCCCGGATCAACGCGGCCTATGTCTCCAAGGTGCCCGGATTCCAGGTGGCCGCCATGGCCCACTCGGCGGCCGAGGCTCTCGCCAGGATCGGCGAGATGCCCATCGACCTGATCCTGCTCGACCACTATCTGCCGGACCGCAACGGTCTGGCCGTCGTGCGGGAGCTGCGGGCCCTCGGCCATCACACCGATGTGATCATGGTGACCGCCGCACGCGACGTCGCCACCGTGCAGGCGGCGATGCGCCACGGAGCCCTCCAGTACCTGGTCAAGCCGTTCGCGTACGCCGGGCTGCGTACCAAACTGGAGGCGTACGCGGTACTGCGCCGCACGTTCGAGAGCGGTGGCGAGGCCGAGCAGACGGAGGTGGACCGGTTGTTCGGGGCCTTGTGGGCCACGGGAACGTCCGACCTGCCCAAGGGACACTCGACGACGACCGCGGAACTGATCCGTCAGGCCCTGCGTACGGCCGAGGGGCCCCTCTCCGCACAGGAGATCGCCGAGAGCGCGGGGATGAGCCGGCAGACGGCCCAGCGCTATCTGAAGCTGCTGGAACGCACGGGCCGGGTGCGGCTGTCCCTCAGGTACGGCGAGACGGGCCGCCCGGAACACCGGTACACCTGGGCCACCGGCTCATGAGTCCGGCGGCCTCGGCTGCGCCTATGCCGCACCGGCGCCGGTGAGCGACCGGACCTCCGTCTCCGCGTGCTGTGAGGAGCGAGGTGGGGCTACCCGAGACGACCGGCGAGAGCAGGACGAGCACGACGGCGGGGACCAGACCCCCGTAGACGGCCCAGACCGCTCCCCGGGTGGTGAAGTTCCGCCAGAACAGCGAGTAGAGCAGCGCAGGCAGGTTCGCGGACGCCGCGACCGCGAAGGCCAGCCCCACCAGGAACGCGACGTTCCGGTCCTGGGCGAGGAGGCCGAGGGCGATGGCCACTGCCCCGATGCCCGCCGCGGCCACCCGGGCCACGCCGACCTCGCTCCGCCGTTTCGTCCCCGGCCGGCGTAGCGAGGCGTAGAGGTCGTGGGCGACGGAGGCCGAGGAGGCCAGGGTGATCCCGGCGACGACGGCCAGGATCGTGGCGAAGGCGATGGCTGCCACGATCGCGAAGAGCACCGTGCCGCCCTTGGAGCCCTCGCCGCCTCCGAGAACGAGCGCCAGGAGCGGAACAGCCGTGTTACCCGAGGCGTTGGACGCCCGGACACCCGCGTCCTCCGGCTGGGCCCATCCGATGTCCGTCACCTCGTACCACGGGTCGTCGAGCGGCATCGCCGCCGCGCGGGGCCCTGCTTCCTTCTCCACCGACAACTCCCTTGTCCACGAGCCTTTTTCGGCCGCGTAGCCAAGAATGGGCAGAACGGGAAGATCCCGGGCACGTCATTCGCCGTGCTTCACCATTTCAGGTGACGGAAGCGCGGGGTGCGTGCGCAAGCCCCCGCTCGTGCGCATGGCGGCACGGGCGGGGGCTCGGGGGCGCGTCGAGGTGTTCAGACGTCGATGCGCGAGCGGTCCAGGGTGGCCGCGGAGCTGGTGATGAATTCCTTGCGGGGCGCGACCTCGTTGCCCATCAGCAGGTCGAAGACCTGCTCGGAGGATTCCAGGTCGCCGATGTTGATCCGGCGCAGGGTGCGGTGGCGCGGGTCCATCGTGGTCTCCGCCAGCTGGTCCGCGTCCATCTCACCGAGGCCCTTGTAGCGCTGGATCGAGTCCTTGAACCGGACGTTCTTCCGCTGCAGCTCCAGCAGGGTCTGCCGGAGCTCGTTGTCCGAATAGGTGTAGATGTACTTGTCCTGGCCCTTCTTGGGCTGGACGAGCTCGATCCGGTGCAGCGGAGGCACGGCCGCGAAGACCCGCCCGGCCTCGACCATCGGCCGCATGTACCGCTGGAAGAGCGTGAGCAGCAGGGTGCGGATGTGGGAACCGTCGACGTCGGCGTCGGTCATCATGATGACCTTGCCGTAGCGTGCCGCGTCGATGTCGAAGGTGCGCCCGGAGCCCGCTCCTATGACCTGGATGATGGCACCGCACTCGGCGTTCTTGAGCATGTCCGAGACGGACGACTTCTGGACGTTGAGGATCTTCCCGCGAATCGGCAGCAGGGCCTGGAACTCACTGTTGCGGGCCAGCTTCGCGGTGCCGAGGGCCGAGTCGCCCTCCACGATGAAGAGCTCGCTGCGCTCCACGTCGTCGCTCCGGCAGTCGGCGAGCTTCGCGGGCAGCGAGGAGGACTCGAGCGCGGTCTTGCGGCGCTGAGCGTCCTTGTGCTGGCGGGCCGCGATACGGGTGCGGGCCGCTGCCACGGCCTTGTCCAGCACCGCCCTGGCCTGCGCCTTGGCGTCGCGCTTCGTGGACGTCAGGAACGCCTTGAGCTCCTTGGCGACCACGTTGGAAACGATCCGGTTGGCCGCCGAGGTGCCGAGCACCTCCTTGGTCTGCCCCTCGAACTGCGGCTCCGCGAGCCGTACGGTGACGACAGCGGTCAGGCCTTCCAGAGCGTCGTCCTTGACGATGTCGTCCTCGGCGACGCGCAGCAGCTTGGCGGAGCGCAGGACCTCGTTCACCGTCCTGGTGAGGGAGCGCTCGAAGCCGCTGACATGGGTGCCGCCCTTGGGGGTGGCGATGATGTTGACGAAGGACTTGAGGTTGGTGTCGTAGCCGGTGCCCCAGCGCAGGGCGATGTCGACACCCAGCTCGCGGGTGACCTCGGTGGCCGTCATGTGCCCGCGGTCGTCCAGGACCGGCACGGTCTCCTTGAACGTTCCCGTCCCGGTGAGCCGCTGGACGTCGCAGACGGCCTTGTCCTGCGCCAGGTACTCGCAGAACTCGCTGATCCCGCCGTCGAAGCGGAAGGTCTCCTCGGTCTTGCCCTCGCCGTCGATGCCCCGTTCGTCGCGGACGACGATGGTGAGGCCGGGCACGAGGAACGCGGTCTGGCGTGCGCGCTGGTACAGCGTCTCCAGGCCGAGCTTCGCGTCCTTGAGGAAGATCTGGCGGTCCGCCCAGTACCGCACCCGGGTACCCGTACGCGTCTTGGGGACGCGCTTGCCCTTGCGGAGGCCGTTGGCGGGGTCGAAGGGGCTCTCCGGCCCCTGCTCGGTGAACATGCCCGGGACACCGCGCCGAAAGCTGATGGAGTGCGTCGCGCCGTTGCGGTCGACCTCGACGTCCAGCCGGGCGGACAGGGCGTTCACGACCGAGGCACCGACGCCGTGCAGGCCGCCCGACGCCGCGTAGGAACCGCCGCCGAACTTCCCGCCGGCGTGCAGCTTGGTCATGACGACCTCGATGCCGGAGAGCCCGGTCTTGGGCTCCACGTCGACAGGGATGCCCCGGCCGTTGTCACGGACCTCGACGGAGGCGTCGTCGTGGAGGATGACCTCGATGCTGTCGCAGTAACCCCCGAGGGCCTCGTCGACCGAGTTGTCGATGATCTCCCAGAGGCAGTGCATGAGTCCGCGGCTGTCCGTGGACCCGATGTACATCCCGGGACGCTTACGGACGGCTTCGAGCCCTTCGAGGACGAGAAGGTGCCGCGCGGTGTAGTTGGAGCTGTCCCTGTCTGCGCCGCCTGCTCCGGTCAGCAGCGCAGTGGACGGCACGGAATCGGCGGTCACGCGGTTCGCTCCTCGCTGAATTTCATTCGGGGGCCCAGTGGGTGACGGGCTCGGCCTCGGTAGCCGCTGAGAGCCTACCGAGGCCTGGTAGAGCGGTTGTAACGCCACCCAGGGGGAATCCTTATGCTAGTCCAGCCTCGCATAGACGTTCGATCACCCCTTGGGGTGACGCGCACATCACGTTCCCTTCGAGGCATGAACCATTTAGGCTCCGGGCACGTCCTCATGAACAACCGGCAAGCCAGCCGGCGGACCGGCCCACACAAGCAACGCGAAACCGTAGCGCTACGCAATACGGCACATTCGCCGCCAACCGTCAACAGACAGCCATCCTGAGAAGAAGTTTCGAAGAAATGCCACGAGCGGGAACGTTTTCGGCCTGGTTGGATGTTGACCCTGGTACGACAGCTCGTCGAGCTAGAGAAGAGGCGACGTGACTACTGTTCTGACCCCCGCGAGCCCGCTGACCGCAGCAGACCGCTGTGACCGTTGCGGCGCCCAGGCATACCTGCGCGTCGTCCTGATCAGCGGCGGTGAACTGCTCTTCTGTGCCCACCACGGGCGCAAGTTCGAGCCGGAACTCAAGAAGATCGCCGCGGAAATACAGGATGAGACAGATCGGCTCACTGCCGTGCAGGCCAGTGCCGCCGACGAGGAACAACACTGACACCTCGCATCCACGACGAGCCATGGGCCCGGTCCCGGACCGGCCGACGGGCGGCCTCCCCTCGGGGAAAGCCGCCCGTTCTCATGTCGCCGTGCGATGCGGGGCCGCCGCGGTCAGCTCCGTGCGGCCATCCACCCGATCGCCGCGGACACACGCGTGTACACCCCGGGGCTTCCGGGGCTCCCGCACCCGCTTCCCCAGGAGACCAGCCCGACGAGGCGCCCACGGGCCACCAGCGGGCCTCCGCTGTCCCCCTGGCACGCATCCCGCCCACCCGCGCTGTCACCGGCGCAGAGCATCGATGAGGCCTCGTACACACCCTGCGTGCCGCCGGGGTACGCCCGGGCACAGTCGCTGTCCGGCAGCACCCGCACCGAGGCCGCGCGCAGCCCGGACGCATAGGCTCCGTACCCCGTCGTGTCCCCCCAGCCGTACACGGTCGCCGCGGTACCCGGCTCGTACGCCGGGTTCCCTGCCCCTGCCATCGCGATGACGCTGCTCGTCGGCAACGCCCGGGCCAGGGTGAGGACCGCGAGGTCGGCGGCATTGGTACGCGGGTCGTAACCAGGATTGACCCAGGTCGAACGCACGGGGATCTCCTGGCCACCCGGCCCGCTCAGCTCGTCCCGGCCGGCGATGACCCGCAGGTCCCGGACCTCCGTGACGGCTGCTCCCAGCACGTCCTCCCTGAGGCAGTGGGCGGCCGTCAGCACCCTCGTCGGCGCTATCGCGACCCCGCCGCAGAACTGCCCCGCGCGGATTCCCCCGAACCGGTCACGGCTCGAAAGGGCCACGGCCCACGGACTGTCAGCGACGGCCACCGGCCTCCCGCCGACGACGACGCCGTCCGCCGCGGCGGGGTCCGGGGGACCGAGGGGTATGAGGGCCGCGGCGACCACCATGGCGAAGGCGGCGGGAAGGGCACGTACGGGAACACGGGGCATGGAAGCTCCTGACGCAGACGTGAACAGTGCCCACTCAGCGTCATCCGCCCCGGTGCCGACCGCATGCCGACATGGGCCGGGGCCCGGAACCTTCGTCAGGTTCCGGGCCCCGGCCCATGTGCAACGTCCGCGGCCTAGTCGAGGTAGTCGCGCAGCACCTGCGAGCGCGACGGGTGACGCAGCTTCGACATGGTCTTGGACTCGATCTGACGGATGCGCTCGCGCGTCACCCCGTAGACCTTGCCGATCTCGTCCAGCGTCTTCGGCTGTCCGTCGGTGAGACCGAAGCGCATCGAGACCACGCCCGCCTCACGCTCGGAAAGCGTGTCGAGCACGGAGTGCAGCTGCTCCTGGAGCAGCGTGAAGCTGACCGCGTCGGCCGGGACGACCGCCTCGGAGTCCTCGATCAGGTCTCCGAACTCGCTGTCCCCGTCCTCACCCAGCGGGGTGTGGAGGGAGATCGGCTCGCGGCCGTACTTCTGGACCTCGATGACCTTCTCAGGGGTCATGTCGAGCTCCTTGGCCAGCTCCTCCGGAGTGGGCTCACGGCCCAGGTCCTGGAGCATCTGGCGCTGCACCCGCGCGAGCTTGTTGATGACCTCGACCATGTGCACCGGGATACGGATGGTGCGGGCCTGGTCGGCCATGGCGCGGGTGATCGCCTGGCGGATCCACCACGTGGCGTACGTGGAGAACTTGTAACCCTTGGTGTAGTCGAACTTCTCGACCGCGCGGATCAGACCGAGGTTGCCCTCCTGGATGAGGTCCAGGAAGAGCATGCCGCGACCGGTGTAGCGCTTGGCCAGCGAGACCACGAGGCGGAGGTTGGCCTCCAGCAGGTGGTTCTTGGCCCGGCGGCCGTCCTCGGCGATGATCTCCAGCTCGCGCTTGAGCTTGGGTGCGAGCTTGTCGGCGTTCGCGAGCTTGTCCTCGGCGAAGAGACCGGCCTCGATGCGCTTGGCGAGCTCGACCTCCTGCTCCGCGTTGAGGAGGGGGACCTTGCCGATCTGCTTCAGGTAGTCCTTGACCGGGTCGGCGGTGGCGCCGGCGACGGCGACCTGCTGCGCGGGTGCGTCGTCCTCGTCGTCGTCGGAGAGGACGAAGCCCTTGTTCTCGCCCTCGCCCTCCTCTTCCTCACCCTTGCCGGGCTTCACTTCCTCGGCCGCGTCGTCACCGTCGAGCAGTTCGTCGTCCTGCTTTCCGGCCTTCTTCGCAGCGGTCTTCTTGACCGCGGTCTTCTTCGCGGCGGTCTTCTTCGCGACCGTCTTCTTGGCTGCTGTCTTCTTCGCAGGAGCGGCAACGGCAGCGTCGTCGGCCGCCACATCCGCGCTCTGGGCCGCCGGGGCGGCAGATGCCGCGACGGTCCGCGTCACGGCCGTCTTGGCCGCGACGGTCTTGGTGGCGGTGCGCTTGACCGGGCTCTTCGCTGCGACGCTCTTGCGGGCGCGCTTAGGCGACTCCGCGGCACTGACCATCAGCGTCACACCCTCTTCCTCGAGGATCTGGTTGAGGCTGCGCAGAACATTCTTCCACTGGGTTGGCGGAATCTGGTCAGCCTCGAAGGCCCGACGCACGTCATCGCCGGCGATCTGCCCATCAGCCTTTCCCCGCTCGATGAGCGCCATCACAGACTCGGACTCGGCGATCTCCGGCGGGAGCGTACGGGATGTGCTGGCCGACACGAACAACCTCTCGGAACGATGGAAACGGCTTCCGGTCCGGCCCTGGAGAGGGCTGGAACCGACGACCGTCGGCTGGGGATGTCGCCGACGGCGCGGGCTTGGCCTCAGAACTGCACAGCGCACTGTGTGGCTGCTGTATTCCTTCCGCGGCGGTCACCTCTTAAGTCATCGCACTGTTTCGAGGAGTGTTACGCCCAATTCGCGTGGCCCCAGTCACACCTCATTCGCGACAAACAGAACCAGAGGTCATATAACCGCATGAACATGCCGCCGAGCCGCGAAGGCCCGGCGGCACACGGTCCGCCTACCCCGGCCGTAGGGCGTTCAGTGCTCGCGAGGCGCGGGAACCACCCGTTCCCCGTCCGTGTGGCCCACCAGCAGCTGCCGCATGGCAGCCTCGGCGCCTGCGGAATCACCCGCCGCCAGGGCCTCCACGATCCGCGCGTGGTGACCGAGGGACGCCTCGGCCGGCCGGTCACAGCCGGTGACGGGCCCGCCGGAGACATGCAGGGCGGCCGACACGATCCCGGAGAGATGTTCGAGCATGCGGTTGCCCGCCGCCTGGATCAGGAGTGCGTGGAACTCGGCGTCGGCCCGGGAGAACGTGATGGCATCCCCCTGGCCCATCGCATGCCCCATGATCTCGATCATGTCGTTGAGGCGCTGCTGGATGTCCTCACGCCCGTGCCCCGCGGCAAGCCGGGCGGCCAGCGGTTCGATGGTCCATCGGAGGTCGTCCAGCTCGCGACGCTGGTCATCGCGCTGCGGGCCGAAGGCGCGCCATTCGATGATGTCGGGGTCCAGCAGATTCCAGTCGCTCACCGGCCGGACCCGCGTACCCACGTTGGGCCGGGCACTGACCAGGCCCTTGGCCTCGAGGACGCGCAGGGACTCCCGCACGACGGTGCGGGACACCTCGAATCGCTGACCGATCTCCTCCGGGACGAGCGGCCGGTCGGCACCGAGGTCACCGGAAACGATCATCTGGCCGAGCTGCTGGACCAGTTGGCCGTGAAGTCCACGGCCGCGACTGGCCGTGCCTCGCCGGCCGGCCCGCCCCAGGTCGGATTCGGCACCGCCCCAGGACCGGAGGGCGGCACGCTCGCCGGCCGGCGCCTCCGTGTAGGGGTAGCGGTCGAGTTCGCCCGGCCCGGCGAGGCCGGAGTCGGCGGAGCGGGCGGCGGTCATCATGGTGTGCGCAAGGGTACTCACGCATCCTTTGTCGGCGCTGCTCACCCAGCCCTTGAGGTCTTTGGTGAAAAGCACACGAAAGGGTGATCGGCACCCACCGCTCAATTGACGCCTTATCGGTAGAAATCACACTTCTTCAGGCGGATTATTCAGGGGACGTGCACCCCACCCCGGCAACGCGATCACCAACGGGCCCTTCCGCGAAGGCTGGTGAACACATACGCGCAGATCAAGGCGGACAACGACAAGGAAAGCGCCAGCCCCACGGGGTGTGCCACGACCCGCACGGCGGCCATGACCCATCGGTCCGCCTCGTAGGGCCACTGCACCCGGCCGAGTTCACGCAGTCGGCCCGGCAGGCCGGTGATCGAACGGGCGGACGGTCCCGCGAGGAGTTTCTGCACCAGCGGTACGACGAGAACCGGAACCGCCAACACGGCCGCCACTCCGGCACCGGTCAGCCGGAACACGCCTGCCCCCAGGAGCCCCGCCCAGGCACACCCCACCGACAGACCGGCCCAACTGAAGGCCAACTGAACGGCGTTCGCGGGTACGGCCACCACGTCACCGCCGTACACGAGGCGGAGCGCCTCGGCGTCCGCCAGTACGCAGAGCAGGGCGAGCAGGAGCGCGACGCCCGCCGAGACCACCAGCTTGGCCAGCAGGAGACCCAGCCTGCGCGGCACCGTCCCGCGTCCTGCGGCGAGCGCCGGGTAACGGAACTCGTCGCCGAAGGAGAGGGCGCCCAGCAGCCCGGCCGCGAACGCGGCAGGCGGGAGCGGCAACAGGTCCGGCCAGGCGACCAGCAGATCCGGCAGGGGCGTTCTCCCCGAGCGGGCCAGCACCACGGAGAGGCCCGCCGAGACGATCAGGACGGCCGCCATGATCAGGGTGGTCACCCTGACGCCGAAGAGGCGGCGCAGCTCGTACCGCACGGGGCGGAGCGGCCCACGGGCCGGGCGTACGGGGATCGGGGGCGGCAGCTTCGAGACCGCCACGGTCGAGGCCGGCCCCGGCAGGACGATCCTCGGCGGCGAGCCCGGCGGGGCACACCCACCGCCCGGGCCCCGGGACGGAGCGGCCGTCGGCCCCGCGTCCCCTGTCTCGTCGGCGAGTTGATGGACGGGGACACCGTGCCTGTACGCCGCGTCCCCGACTTCCGCGCAGCTGCTCCCGTACACCGCCAGCCGGCTGCCACCCTCGGCGACCACCTCGACGGAGCGCTGGGCGGCGCGGGCCTCACGGCTCACCACGGCGGCCAGCCGGGCCGCGTGCGGGGTCCGCACGACGACCCGGGGGCGCAGACGGGTGCGGGAGAAGTCGGCGACGTCCTGGTCGGCGACGAGACGCCCTTCGCTGATCGTGACCACCCGGTCGGCCGCGCGGGCGGCTTCCTTGGGATCGCCGGTCGTGTGCAGGACCGTGCCGCCCTCGGCCGCGTGTGCGCGGAGCAGGCCGTGGAGCCAGCTCCGCTCGCGCGGCGAGAGCCCCGCGGTGGGCTCGTCGAGAACGAGCGTATGGGGATCGCCGAGCAGCGCCGAGGCGAGACCGAGCCGCCGGTCCATCCCCGCCGAGAGGGTCCCGATGCGCTGGTCGCCCAACGCCGCGAGGCCCACGACCTCGAGCAGTTCGTCGGCTCGCGACGCGGGAACTCCCGCTGCGGCACAGAGCATGCGGAGCTGACCGCGCGCGGTGCGCGCGGGATGCCCCGGTACGTCGCCGAGCAACACCCCGACCTCGCGGGCGGGGTGGCCGATGCGGTGCAGCGGGCGGCCCCTGAAGTAGGTGACGCCCCTTCCCGCTTCGAGTTCGAGCATCAGACGGAGGGCCGTGGTCTTGCCGGAACCGGGTGCGCCGAGCAGCGCGGTGACACTGCCGGCCGGGGCTTGGAAGGTCAGGTCGTCCACGACGGGCGGACCGTCGCGACGGGGGGCGCTGGTGAGTCCGATGGCCTGGAGCATCGCTTCTCTCGCTGAGGGTGAGACCGCTCGGCGGCAGGGTGGAGTACCCCAGCAAGATAACGCGACATTTCGGACTTTTGTTGCACCGAGGCTTCTACGGGCGTTCCGTGGGCGCGCCCGGCCCGAGCCTGCGGGACGGAATCCCTCAGACCTCCGGCCTCAGCATCGGAGGGTTGAGCACGGTCGCCGCGCCGGCCCGGAACAACTGCGCGGGGCGACCCCCCTGCCGTGTCGTCGTCCCTCCGGACGGAACGAGGAAACCGGGTGTTCCCGTGACCTTGCGATGGAAGTTCCGGGGGTCCAGGACCACTCCCCACACCGCCTCGTACACCCTCCGCAGCTCGCCGACCGTGAACTCGGGCGGGCAGAACGCCGTGGCCAGGGAGGAGTATTCGATCTTCGAGCGGGCCCGCTCCACTCCGTCGTCGAGGATCCTCGCGTGGTCGAAGGCCAGGGACGCGGACTGCTCGCCGTCGCGGCCGGAACCCTCTCCCCGCCCGATGAGGTCCTCGACCGGCGCCCACCGGGCACTGTTCGCGTCACCGCCCGCACGCGGGGCCGGCAGGTCAGGGGCCAGCGCGAGGTGGGCGACGCTGACGACTCTCATCCGAGGGTCCCGCCCCGGGTCGCCGTAGGTGGCCAGCTGTTCGAGGTGGGCGCCGTTGCCGGTGGCGGGGGCGGCCGGGTCGTGCGCGCAGAGCCCGGTCTCCTCGACGAGTTCACGCGCCGCCGCCGCCCCGAGGTCCTCATCGGCTCGGACGAATCCGCCCGGCAGCGCCCACCGCCCCTGGTACGGCGATTCACCACGGCGTACCACCAGGGCGCAGAGGGCGTGTCGTCGCACCGTGAGGACAACCAGGTCGACGGTGACAGCGAAGGGCGGGAAGGTCGACGGGTCGTAGGACGGCATGCCGAAATCATAGTCGTCTCTCTGACGATAAACACTCCATTCACGAGACCGGTTCCGCGCCCGGGCGGTCCGGATCCGTCATTCGCGGGTCCTGACCCCGCGGTGGCCCGGTCGCCGGGCACCCCGGGCCCCGGGCCTGCCCACCGCCGATCGGGGGTGGGCAGCGGCACCCGGCTCCGGCCGCCGCACCGCCTTCCGTTTCCGCCCGGCGGCCGGAGCGCGCGCCGGCCTGGGCTCGGCCCGTCGCTCCGGCCGCCGTCCACCGGGGCCCTGTGGGGCGCTGAGGCTTCCGTGGACGCTGATTCCGCCCTCGCCCTCGCCCGCGCCGTCGTCGTCACGCGGGACGCCTCCCCCGCGGAGGCAGCTGCGCAGCGTTTCCGGGTCCAGTCCCTGGTTGCACGCCTCGTGCAGCAGTTGAGCGAACGTGTACGAGGGATCGGCCCGCAGGGCGAGCCCCAGCGCAACCCTGGCACCCGCCTCGTCACCGATGGACCACGAGACCCAACCGGCCAGCGTGAGCGGCGCCGCGGCGTGTTCCACGTACGGACCGACGCAGCGCCGAGCCAGAGCACGCCACAGCCGCAGCGCCGCTCCGGCCTCGCGGCCCTCCATCCATGCCGCCGCCCGGTCCCTGGTCTCGCGGTCCTGCAGTCCGAGGATCACCGCCGCCGCCTCCTCGGCCGTGATCAGGGTGTCGTCACGGGCGTCCTCCTCGGCGGAGCCTGCGGCCGGCGCGTTCCCCAGGCGCTCCATGAGGCAGCGTGCGAGCGTCAGAGTCTCCCGCCCCACCTCACCGCGCCCCTCGACGTCGAGGATGCGGGACACCAGCACCGCACCGGCCGAATCCAGCGCACTCTCCTGCTCCGGTGCCGCCGGGGTCTCCCACGGCATGAGCCGTGCCTCCATGTCCCTCAGCGATCCACGCACCTGCACACCGGCGTACGCGGCCGCGGCCGCCATCACCGTCGTTCCCGGCAGGGCCAGTGAATTGCCCTCGGCCGGGCAACATCGTTCGTCGGGGCAGCAGTAGGACCAGTAGCGGCCGTCGGAGATGCACAGCGCTTCGAGTACGGGAACGTCGAGCACCCCGCAGGCCGTACGCAGGCGTTGAGCGAGCGGCCTGAGCCGCTCCATGGTCTGAGGAGCACTCTCCCCCTCGGCGGGGTCCTGGCAGAGGAAGACGACGATCGCGTCAGGTCGGGATTCGCGCTTCTCGCTTCCCTCGATCAGGCACCGCGCCAACTGGTCGGCGACCGGCGCCCATTCCTCCGGCTCGGGTGGGATACCCAGCCTGAGCCGGCCGCCGAAGCGACCCCGGCCACCGTGCAGGGCCACCATGACCACGCTGTCGTTCGGATGGAAACCCATCAGATAGGGAAGGGCGTCGGCGAGGTCTCCGGGGCCGCGCAGGGTGATCTGCTGTGCGCCGGAGGGACCGGTGGGTTCTTCGCGCTTGTTCATGGCACGACCGTCCCCCGGTCCACCGATTCCCGCCACCCCCTGTGGATAAGTTATCCACAGGGAGTCACGGCGGGTCGCGCCTCATCATGCCGCCGGGTTGGATGGGAGCCTGCCCGCTCGGCTGGATGTGCCACGGCCGGCGGGCCCGGTCACCCTGCCAGGGCGAGGACGAGCGGGAGCACCTGGCCCGCTCCGGCCTGGCGCAGCAGGCGTGCCCCTACGGCCAGGGTCCATCCGGAATCGGAGTAGTCGTCGACGAGCAGCACCGGGCCGGGAGTGGCCGCCAGGGCTGCGGCGAGACCGTCGGGGACGGTGAACGAGGCGGCCAGGGCCCGCAGCCGCTGGGCGGAGTTGCTGCGGTGGGCAGCGTGCTCGTCGGCCTGCGGAGTGTAGGCCAGACTCCCCAGCAGCGGGAGCCTGCCGACGCGGGCCACGCCCTCGGCCAGCGAGCCCACCAGCTGGGGGCGGGTGCGGGAGGGCATGGCGACGATCCCCACAGGCCGCTCCGTGGCGTCCGGCGCACCGTCGGCCCAGCCTCCCGGCGAGCGGGCCCAGTCGGCCACCACCGTCACCACGGCGGCCAGCACATCGTCCGGGATCCGCCCGTCCGGCGCCTGGGCCGACAGGATCGGGCGCAGACGGTTGCCCCAGCCGATGTCCGACAGCCTTCCCAGCGCGCGTCCTGTGACCGCCTGCTGGCCTGCGGGGATGCGGCCCTTCAGGTCCATCCCGACCGCGGCGAGACCGGTCGGCCACATCTTGCGGGGCTCGACCTCGACGCCCGGGCGGTCCAGCTCGCCCGTCGCGGCCGCGAGAGCCGCGGAAGAGACGGCCGGATCGAGCCAGGGTCCGGCGCAGGAGTCGCAGCGCCCGCAGGGAACGGCCTTCTCGTCATCGAGCTGTCGCTGCAGGAACTCCATCCGGCAGCCCGTGGTCGCCACGTAGTCCCGCATGGCCTGCTGCTCGGCTTCACGCTGCCGGGCCACCCACGCATACCGCTCCGCGTCGTAGGCCCATGGCTGCCCCGTCGAGGTCCAGCCCCCCTTCACGCGCTTGACCGCACCGTCCACGTCGAGGACCTTCAGCATCGTCTCCAGACGCGAGCGCCGAAGGTCCACCAACGGCTCCAGCGCCGGCAGCGACAGCGGACGTCCCGCATCCTCCAGCACCGCCAGCGTGCGCCGCACCTGCACCTCCGGCGGGAAGCCCACCGAGGCGAAGTACGCCCAGATCGCCTCGTCCTCCTTGCCCGGGAGCAGCAGGACGTCCGCATGGTCCACGCCACGCCCCGCTCGGCCCACCTGCTGGTAGTAGGCGATCGGGGACGAGGGCGACCCCAGGTGCACCACGAACCCCAGGTCCGGCTTGTCGAAGCCCATGCCCAGCGCGGAGGTCGCCACCAGCGCCTTCACACGGTTCGCCAGCAGATCCTCCTCCGCCTGCAACCGGTCGGCGTTCTCGGTCTTCCCCGTGTACGAGGCCACCGGGTACCCGCGCTGCCGCAGGAACGCCGCGACCTCCTCGGCGGCCGCCACCGTCAGGGTGTAGATGATCCCCGAGCCCGGCAGGTCCCCGAGCCGCTCCCCCAGCCACGCCAGCCGATGCGCCGCGTCCGACAGCTCCAGCACACCGAGCCGCAAGCTCTTCCGGTCCAGCGGCCCCCGCAGCACCAGGGCGTCCGCACCCCCGGTCCCCAACTGCTCCGCCACGTCCGCGGTCACCCGCGCGTTCGCCGTCGCCGTCGTGGCGAGCACCGGCACACCCGCCGGCAGTTCCGCGAGCATGGTGCGCAACCGCCGGTAGTCGGGCCGGAAGTCATGACCCCAGTCCGAGATGCAATGCGCCTCGTCGACCACCAGCAGACCCGTCGTGGCAGCGAGTTTCGGCAGTACCTGATCACGGAAATCAACCGAATTGAGGCGTTCCGGGCTCACCAGGAGAACGTCGGTCTCGCCTCGCTCCACCTCTCCGTAGATGGTCTCCCATACCTCCGGGTTGGCGGAGTTGATCGTGCGCGCCTGGATACCGGCCCGCGCCGCCGACTCGACCTGGTTGCGCATCAGCGCGAGCAGCGGCGAAATGATCACCGTGGGGCCTGATCCACGCCGGCGCAGCAGGGCAGTGGCCACGAAGTACACCGCCGACTTGCCCCAGCCGGTGCGCTGCACCACCAGAGCACGCCGGTGCTCCTCCACCAGCGCCGCCACGGCCTGCCACTGGTCCTCCCGCAGTCGCGCCGAACCCCCCGGGTCGCCGACGAGCTCGGCGAGGATGGTGTCGGCTTCGGCGCGGAGCTCCAGGTTGTCCATGTCCCCCATGCAACCCGATGGCACCGGCAATGAGCGAATCCCGCCCGGTGTGGCGCATGCCCGGCCGCTCCGGCGCGCGGGGACGGGAGCGGGTGTTCCCGCTGGTCCTCGCGGTTCAGGTGTGACGAATGGCTTCGTTCGGCGCCGAACGGGCAGGGATATACGTGCTATTCCGTCAGATATCCGTCAGCCGCGCCAATTGCTCGTTGCCGCCCGCCGGTACGACAGGAAGAATTGGAGTCGCTCCCCGCACGGTCTTTCGCGGGCCCGGAAGGGCTGTGCCGCGGCGCGCCCTCACTCGACCCTGCCCGTACCCTGGGCGTGAAGCGAAGGGAGGACCGTGACCTTCGGATTCGCTCCGTCCGCAGCCTCTTCACTGTCGGCGTCCGCCGGCTCCGTCAACCACACTGCCAGGATGCTCGAACCGGCCGAGTGGGCCGCGGCGGGCATACCTCTGCTGCGCAGTCCGCGGGAGGTGGTCAGCGGCCTCCACGCGCGGCACCGGCCGACTCCGGCCACCGCCGTCGTCGCCGTCCTCGACCACGAAGAACGGCTCACGGCGAGCGCCTCGTTCGACCGCCGTTCCACCGTGGCCGCGGACGGCTGGGAGTTCCGCAACGCCCTGCTGGCGCATCTGCGCCGGGTGATCCCGCACGATCTGCGCCGCCGCACCCCGGTGCGAACCGCGGTCCTGCTCTACTGTCGCGAGGGCGACGAGCGTTGGACCGAGGAGGACGGGGCGTGGATGTGGGGGCTGAGGGACGCCTGCACACTGCACGGCCTTCGCTGCGGGGCCTACATCACCCTGACGCGTGGCGGCTGGCAGGTCCTCGGGGAGGGCCGGGGTGGCCGCAGCCCGACGCTGCTGTCCGGACCGTCCGCCCTGGCGGACACCTCCACCGGCCATGACCCCGTCCCGCTGAGCACCGGGGGCGGGTCGGCCGACGCACTGCGCCGGAGCGCCGCCCGGTGAAACGGGACGTGGGCCCCGGATGCCCTCACGGACGGCCGGGACCCACGGATGTACGGCTCAGACTCCCGCGCCGAGTGCTGAGTTGATCTTCTGCGGGTCTCCGCAGACGATCAGCAGCGCACCCGCGCGTTCCCGTGCGTCGGCCAACGCGCGGGCGGCCACGTCGTCGAGATCGCCGTTCACGGCGACCACGACCACGGCACGGGAGGCACAGCGGTCGGCGGTCGCCGTGCGGGCGAAGAAGACGTCCTCGCCCGTGTCGTGCTGGGCCCAGTAGGCGGCCTCTCCGAAGGAGAGTTCATGAGCGGCCCACGGATGCTGCTCGCCGGTGGTGAGCACCAGGATGTCGCCGGGTGCCCGACCGGCGTCGAGCAGCAGGTCGACCGCCTCGTCGGCTGCGTCGACCGCACCGTCGGCCGGAGCCGGAATGAGCTGGAACTGCGCTGCGGAATCCGCTTCCGACTGCTTCCGGGCAGGAGCCGGGGCGGCGGGAGCGGGGTGCGGGCGCTGCGCCGGGGGCGCGGGCCGCGCGGGGCCGCGTCCTGAGCTGCCAGGACGCGGGGTGGCCGCGGAACGCGGACCAGGTACGGGACGGGGGGTCGGCGCGGTTCGGCCGGCGGCCGGAGTGACGCGGGGACCCTGGGCGCTCTCGGGAATCTGAGGCTCCTCGGGGATGAGAGGCATGAATGGTTGTCTGTCACAGCCGACGTGAACGGGTCGGCGGGTGGATACGTCTGTGCGATCAGAAGTCGAAGCCGAGCTGGCCCCCGCTTTCCAGTGCCGCCGCCTCGGCGGAGAATCGTGCCTTCTTCAGGTGCTGCCACTTGGGCAGCGCGTCGAGGTAGGCCCAGCTGAGGCGATGGTGAGGCGTGGGCCCCCGTTCCTCCAGCGCGGCCCGGTGCACCGGCGACGGATAACCGGCGTTCGCGCCGAAGGCGAAGTCTGCGTACTGCCCCGTGCCCGCGCCCAGTTCGGCCATCATCGTGTCCCGGTGAACCTTGGCGATCACCGAAGCCGCGGCGACGGCGATGCAGGACTGGTCCCCCTTGATCACGGTACGGACGTTCCAGGGCGGGCCGAGGTAGTCGTGCTTGCCGTCGAGAATCACGGCGTCCGGTCGCACGGGGAGCGCCTCCAGCGCCCTGACGGCCGCAAGACGGAGCGCCGCGGTCATGCCGAGGTCGTCGATCTCCAGGGGTGACGCGTGTCCCAGCCCGTAGGCCGTGACCCACTTCTCGAGCGTCGGGGCGAGTTCCGCCCGGCGCTTGGGACTGATCAGCTTGGAGTCGGTCAGGCCCTCAGGGGGTCTGCGGAGACCGGTGACGGCCGCGCACACGGTGACGGGGCCGGCCCACGCTCCGCGTCCGACCTCGTCGACACCGGCGACGGTCCTGGCACCGGACGTAGCGCGCAGTGAGCGCTCGACGGTGTGCGTGGGTGGTTCGTACGGCATGGCGCCTGCCAGGTTACGCCGATGCGCACGGCAAGAACACCCCGGGGCACCGTCCAGCGGTTCGGCATGTGTCCGGCCATGTCCGGAACACCCTTCCCGGTGTCCCGGAAGTACCCGGTGCCGCACCGGTCACGTGGCTCTCCGGCGCCTCTCCGGGGCGGGCGCCTTCCCCGAACGCCCGCGACACGAGCGGGCGTTCGGAGACCTCCAGACACTCAGGGCGTGAAGCGGGCGGCCGGCTCAGTACGGGTCGTAGGAGTCATCCTCCTCGTACCCGTCCCGCTCGTCGGTCTCCTGGCCGAGGCGGTAGCACTCGACCCCTTCGTTCCGTACGGGGCGCTCCTCCAGGATCTCCCGGGCCCTGACCTCACCCCAGCTGGAGGAGTACCACGGAGCGTCCTGGAGAGCGACGTCCCGCTCGAAGTTCCGCAGCGCACAGGACCTCAGCGGTTCCGGCAGAGTGTCCAGGGCCGGCACGGCGTCCGCGGAGAGGCCCTTCAGGTAGTCGATGTCGATCGTCCGGTCGCTGTGGTACCGCGCCACGTTCTGTTCCGCGATCAGCCCGTCGGGCGAGAGCAGCCCGAACGCGAGGACACCGGCCGCCGCGCTCACCGCGATGGCACGCGGCAGCAGCCTGGCGCCGAAGACACCGGCCGCGATGATCAGGATCAGCACCACGCCGAGCCAGAGCTCCACGGCGGCGACGGAGATCCGGAGCCGGGTCAGCCCGAAGGCGTCCACGTAGAGGTCCATGCGACGCAGCGCCGAGAACACGACGACGAGCGTGAGCACGCACAGGGAACCGAGGACGCTCCGGACGAGTGTCCGGTCCCCCGGTCCGCCGCGCGGCGCCCAGCGCAGGGCCAGCGCGATGACGAGCAGGGTCAGCAGAGTGGCCCAGAGGAGCTGCCAGAAGCCCTGCCGGGCGTACTCGGAGAGCTTCAGGCCCGTCTCGTCCAGCACCTTGTCGTACCCGCCGAGGAGTACGACGAGCTGGAGAGCGATGAAGACGGCGAAGAGCAGGTTGAGCACGATGAGCGGAAGGGCCCACTCCACCCTGTTCCTGGCCTTGCCGGGCCGGACGGTGATGCCGTCCCAGCGCACGGGCGCCGCAGCGCTGTAGGCGGCTGCGAGCGCGCCGACGAGTCCGAGTGCGAAGAGGAAGATCCGCCAGGGGCTGTCACCGACCGACACGTCGGGGGTGAGGCTGCCCAGCAGGTCGGCGAAGGCGGCGTCCGCGGAGGCGAAGAGCGTGCCGAACACGAGGAGCAGCACCAGGGCGACCACGGTGCTGCGCACCACGGTGCGCACCCGGCCCCTGGAGTCGTCGGCGCGGGCACGCACCCCTTGCCACCCCCAGCGCACACCGGCGGCGGCCGAGGGGAACAGCCCCAGCGACGCGAGCAGCACGCCGGGCCAGCTGCGGCTCCCGTGCAGGGCGAGTGAGCCCAGGGCGAGGGCCGACACCACGGCGAGGAAGACCGGCCACCCCGCTTCCCTGAGCGCCGGAACCGTCAGGAGCGCCAAGCCGCCCACCGCCCACACGGCGGTCCAGGGCCGCAGCTCCCGCCCTGCCGAGCGCGCGGAGAAGAAGGCCCCCAGAGCGGCCGGCACGGCCACGATCAGCAGGTTGGGCCCCAGGCCGTCGCCGAGCAGCAGAGCGCTGAGCAGGGCGGTCGCGAGGACCGACCAGAGTGTCGCCGGTCCGATCGCGGGCGGGGACGGGGGCCGCAGCCGGGACAGCACGCCGGGCGGCGGCTGCTGTCCCCGGCGCTGCCAGACGTCCGGCCTGGGCGGCGCCTGAAGGTACGCGGGCACCTTCGGCGCGTCCGGGCCGGCGTCCTGCGCCGGGACCGGTGCGTTGGACGCCCGTGCGGGCTTTCCCGCCGCCTTCGCCCGGCCGGGGTCTCCGGGCGGCACGACACCGTCCGGCTCGGGCGTGACGGCTGACGCAGGTGGCACGTCGCCGGACACCGGTGACTCCGGCGACGTCTCGGACCGACTTGATGCGTCGGACGGCTGATCGGACATGGGACCCCTCCCCGACCGGGGTCCGCTCGCACGGCACATCGCGGCGCGACGGCCCCGGCGTCTCTAGGCACACGCCCACCAAGATCGATGAGGGCGGCGTGGCCGAAAGAGTAAGTCCCGTCCGTCCTGTTCGAACGGTCGGGACCACCGCTGTGGCAGGACCGTGACAGTGGAACGCCGCTGCCGGGCCGTCAGCGGCGCGCCGGAGCGGTAGGGACCCAGTCGGGCAGCTCCTCCGTGCGGGCCAGCCAGTCCGCCGGAGGCGCGCCGGTCGGCTCCGCGGCCACGATCCCGCCGACGATGGCGCAGGTGGTGTCCACGTCACCGCCGGCCTCCGCTGTCACCCAGAAGGCCTGTTCGAAGTCGCCGAGACTCCGTGCGGCCGACCAGAGGGCGAACGGAACCGTGTCGTGCGCACTCGTGCGGCGGCCGTTGCCGAGCACTGCCGCGACCGTGCCGGCGTCCTGGTAGTCCAGCATGTCGCGCGCCCTTCGCAGCCCGGCCCCGACCGCGCTGCGGGGCACGAGGGCGACGACGCCGTCGAGCAGGTCCTCCGGTGTCGGCGGCCCTCCCGGAGCGGCGACGAGGGCGGCGGCCGCCGCGACGGCCATGGCCCCCACGACGCCTTCGCGGTGCTGATGGGTGGTGTACGAGGAGATCTCGGCCTGGTGCGTGGCTTGCTCCGGGTCGTGTGCGTACCAGGCACCCAGCGGTGCGATGCGCATCGCCGAACCGTTCCCCCAGGAGCCCTGCCCCTGGAAGAGGGCGGACGCCAGCTCCCGCCAGTCGCCGCCTTCCCTCACCAGCCTGAGCAGCCGGTTGACGGCGGGGCCGTAGCCCCGGTCGAAGTCGTGGTGCCGGGCGAAGGAGTGGGCGAGCGCGTCCTGGTCGATGCGCTCGTGCGCGGCCAGCACGGCGAGTACGGAGCAGGCCATCTCGGTGTCGTCGGTCCACTGCCAGCCGTCGGGCGGCAGCTCCCGGTTCTTGAGCAGCGGGTAATGGGCCGGCACGAAGAACTGGGAGCCGAGGGCATCACCCACGGAGAGTCCACGCAGGCTGGCCAGAGCGCGTTCGAAGCGGTCGGAAGCAGAGTCAGCGGTCATCGCCCGGCCACTCTATCCGGTGCGGCCGTACGGCTCAGGGGTACGCCACCGTTCGAAGGGCCGGTCCAGCCTGTAGCGGCCGTTCTCGCCGAGCAGCAGAATTCTGGATTCGCCGTTCCCGGGGTTGGACAGTGATTCGAATTCCGCCACCGACCAGTGGAACCAGCGCATGCAGAAGAGCCGCATGGTCAGCCCATGGGTGACCAGCAGGACGTTCGGCGGATGGTCGGGGGAGGCGAAGCTGCGGTGGAGGCTCTCCAGGAAGGCGTCGACCCGGTCGTACACGTCCGCCCCGGACTCGCCCTGCGCGAAGCGGTAGAAGAAGTGCCCGTAGGCGTCCCGGTAGGCCTTCTGCAGCCGCACGTCGTCGCGGTCCTGCCAATTGCCCCAGTCCTGCTCCCGCAGCCGGGGCTCCTCCCTGACGCGTACGTGGGCCGGTTCCAGGCCGAACGCCTCGAACGTCTCGTGTGTGCGCCGGTAGGGCGAGAGGTAGACGCTGACGCGCTCGTTCCCGAACGTCTCGCACAGCTGTGCGCCCGTCGCCCGCGCCTGGCTCAGACCCTTCGCCGTGAGTCCGAGCGCGTGGTCGGGCTCACGTTCGTAGACGGTGTCGTCGGCGTTGCCCTCGGACTCACCGTGCCGGACAAGAACGATGCGTTGCGGTCGTGCCATGCACCGACCCTAGTGCCGCAGCAGGCAGTGTCTGCCCGTCGGGGAACGTCGGGGAACGTCGGGGAACGTCAGGGAGCGGTGTCCGGTGCGTGCTCTCGGCGTGCCGGACGTCGCGACGGGGCGAGCGTAGCCTGCCGCGGCACCGGATGCCGTGCGGCCCGATCGAGCAGTTGTGCGGGACCCGGCGGGTGTACGCGCCCTGGAGGGCGGCCGTGCGAGCAGGGGTCAGACCGTCCACGACGGATCGAGCTGCACCACGTCGCCCGTCAGCGAGGCGACGTCCCTCTCGATCTCCGCCCGCGCGGAGAGCCGGGCGACGCCCTCCGGCCGGTACTTGCCGCGTTCGGCACTGGACTGCCACATCGACAGCACCAGGAACTCGTGCCCCGGCGCTTCTCCGAACACTCCGCGCAGCATCCCGGGCGAACCCGCCATGGCCGGGTTCCACACCCGCTGCTGCATCAGGGCGAAGTGGTCGACGCGGTCCTCGTGCACCTGGGTGTGCGCCACCCTGACCACGTCCGCGTCGACGAAGTTCGGCGCGAAACCGGTCTTCACATCGAAGCGGTACTCGAAAAGCTTGACCTGCATGTCCTTGTACATGCCGGACTGCGCGGCGGCCATCCGGTCATGCCCGCGGGCCATGAAGGAGTCGTAGAAGACCCGGTTCTCCCAGAACGCGAACACATGGGCGACTTCGGGCTGCCCTCGGCTCCACCCACCGCTCTGACCCCGGAATCCCGGCTCGTCGAGCAGCCCCGCCCACTTCCGCTGCCCCCGCTCGAAACCGCGACGGTCCGACACGGTGCAACGAATCCACTTGACCAGCACCGCGCCATCGTACGGCGCCCGGCGTGTCGCGGTTCACGCCCGGGACGCGCCTCTGCCCTCAGACACGGACAGCACACAACTCCGGCCACACGATGGCCCGAAAGCGACGTCCGTTTCCTGCGCGGTTGGATCCACGGACAGTTACGGACATGATCTGGGGAGCGAAGAGGTCCGTCGGTCCAGCAGCAAGGAGGCACGTCCGATGAGCACTCCCAACAAGGACATCGAAAAGGTCGAAGTGAGGGTCAAGTGGGACCCCAGCGCCGCCGGTGAGCCCGCCAACGACCTCGACATAATCGCGGCCACGTACGGGAAGGACGCGCCCTACGGTGCCCCTTCCTATCTCGTGCACTTCGACAGCAGGTCACCTGACGGCACGATCACGCTGAACCGCGACAGCCGCACGGGGCAGGGTTTCGGTTTCGACGAGGTCATGACGCTCGAACTGGACCGGCTGTCGGACGCGTACGCCAGGGTCGTGGTCGGCGTGGCCATCCAGCAGCGCGACGGCCACAAGACCTTCGGTCAGATCGAGCACACGGCCGTGCAGATCCGTGAGGGATACACGAATCTGGTGGAGGACGACTTCTCGGGGGTGGCGGCCGCCACCGCCGCCGTCGTCGCGGAGTTCGTCCGGGACTCGTCGGGGTCCTGGGGTTTCCGCGGGGCCGTCCGCGGATTCGAGGGTGACCCCGGTTCGTTCGCCTCGGAGATGGGGAACCGCTCGTAACGGTGTCGCGCCGTTCCACCGCGCGCAGAAGGGGACCGGCCGATGGCCGGTCCCCTTCGTCAACTGCCGGTCAGCTGCCCGTGCGGACTACACCCGATGTCCGTCCCACGTGCCGCCCACCGTTGTTCAGCTGCAACCGCTGGTCGAGCCGCAGCCCTCGCAGATGTAGCAGGACCCGGCGCGCTGCATCTTCGTACCGCACGAGAAGCACAGCGGCGCGTCCGCGCTGATACCGAGCTGCATCTCGACCAGTTCGGCCGAGGTGTGCGCGGTCCTCGGGGCCGGCTTCTCCGCGACGGCCTCCTCGGGCGACGCGACGGCCTTCAGCGGCTCCACGAGCACGGGAGCGGACTGGGCCAGACTCTCGGCGTCGAGCTCGTCGTCCCCGAAGGCAGGCTCGTACGAACCGGTGTCGAGGTGACGCTGACGCTCCTCGGCCGAGTGGATACCGAGCGCGGAGCGCGTCTCGAACGGCAGGAAGTCGAGCGCCAGACGGCGGAAGATGTAGTCGACGATCGACTGCGCCATCCGCACGTCCGGGTCGTCCGTCATACCGGCCGGCTCGAAGCGCATGTTGGTGAACTTGGAGACGTAGGTCTCCAGCGGAACGCCGTACTGCAGACCGACCGAGACCGCGATGGAGAAGGCGTCCATCATGCCCGCGAGGGTGGAGCCCTGCTTGGACATCTTCAGGAAGACCTCACCGAGGCCGTCGTCCGGGTAGGAGTTGGCGGTCATGTAGCCCTCGGCTCCGCCCACCGTGAAGGAGGTGGTGATGCCCGGACGGCCCTTGGGCAGACGCTTGCGGACCGGACGGTACTCGACGACCTTCTCGACCGCGGTACGGATGGTCTCCTCGGTCCTGGCCGTGACCTCGTCCTTCTTCTCCTCCCACTTCTTGGTGGAGAGGGGCTGGCCGACCTTGCAGTTGTCGCGGTAGATCGCGAGCGCCTTGACGCCCATCTTCCACGCCTCGAAGTAGACCTCCTCGACGTCCTCGACGGTGGCCGTCTCCGGCAGGTTCACCGTCTTGGACAGCGCGCCGGAGATCCACGGCTGGATGGCCGCCATCATCCGGACGTGCCCCATGGCCGAGATGGAACGCTCGCCCATGGCGCAGTCGAAGACCTCGTAGTGCTCGTCCTTGAGGCCGGGGGCGCCGATCACATTGCCGTTCTCGGCGATGTGGGCGACGACCGCCTCGATCTGCTCCGGCTGGTAGCCGAGGCGGCGCAGGGCCTGCGGCACCGTGCCGTTGACGATCTGCATCGAGCCGCCGCCGACGAGCTTCTTGAACTTCACCAGGGCGAGGTCGGGCTCGAGACCGGTGGTGTCGCAGGACATCGCGAGACCGATGGTGCCGGTCGGGGCGATGACCGAGGCCTGGGCGTTGCGGAAGCCGTTCTTGGCGCCGAGGCGGATCACGTCCTGCCATGCCTCCGTCGCGGCGGCCCAGATCGGCGAGTCCAGGTCGTCGACGTGCACGGCCACGGCGTTGGCGTCCGAGTGCTGCTTCATGACGCGCTGGTGCGGCTCGGCGTTGCGGGCGTAGCCGTCGTACGGACCGACGACGGCGGCCAGCTCCGCGGAACGCCGGTAGGACGTGCCGGTCATCAGCGAGGTGATGGCCCCGGCGAGCGCACGGCCGCCGTCGCTGTCGTAGGCGTGTCCGGTCGCCATCAGCAGGGCGCCCAGGTTGGCGTAGCCGATGCCGAGCTGGCGGTAGGCGCGGGTGTTCTCACCGATCTTCTGGGTCGGGAAGTCCGCGAAGCAGATCGAGATGTCCATCGCGGTGATGACCAGCTCGACGACCTTGGCGAAGCGCTCGGCCTGGAAGGACTGGTGGCCCTCACCGTCGTCCTTGAGGAACTTCATCAGGTTCAGCGAGGCGAGGTTGCACGAGGTGTTGTCCAGGTGCATGTACTCGCTGCAGGGGTTCGAGCCGTTGATCCGGCCGGACTCCGGGCAGGTGTGCCACTGGTTGATCGTGTCGTCGTACTGGATGCCCGGGTCGGCGCACGCCCAGGCCGCCTCGGCCATCTTGCGGAAGAGGGACTTGGCCTCGACCTCTTCGATGACGTCGCCGGTCATGCGGGCACGCAGCCCGAACTTCCCGCCGGACTCGACGGCCTTCATGAACTCGTCGTTCACACGGACCGAGTTGTTGGCGTTCTGGTACTGGACGGACGTGATGTCGTCGCCGCCCAGGTCCATGTCGAAGCCCGCGTCACGGAGGGCGCGGATCTTCTCCTCCTCCTTCACCTTGGTCTCGATGAAGTTCTCGATGTCGGGGTGATCGACGTCGAGGATGACCATCTTGGCGGCGCGGCGGGTGGCGCCACCCGACTTGATCGTTCCGGCGGAGGCGTCGGCGCCCCGCATGAAGGAGACCGGGCCGGAGGCGTTGCCGCCGGAGGAGAGCAGCTCCTTGGAGGAGCGGATGCGGGAGAGGTTCAGGCCGGCGCCGGAGCCGCCCTTGAAGATCATGCCCTCTTCCTTGTACCAGTCGAGGATCGACTCCATGGAGTCGTCGACGGCCAGGATGAAGCAGGCCGAGACCTGCTGCGGCTGGGGCGTTCCGACGTTGAACCAGACCGGGGAGTTGAAGCTGAAGATCTGGTGCAGGAGGGCGTACGCCAACTCGTGCTCGAAGATCTCGGCGTCGTCGGGAGAGGCGAAGTAGTTGTAGTCCTCGCCGGCCTTCCGGTACGTCTTCACGATCCGGTCGATCAGCTGTCGCAGACCGGTCTCGCGCTGCGGCGTGCCGACAGCACCCCGGAAGTACTTACTGGTGACGATGTTGACCGCGTTCACCGACCAGAAGTCGGGGAACTCGACGCCACGCTGCTCGAAGTTGATCGAGCCGTCGCGCCAATTGGTCATGACGACGTCACGACGCTCCCACGCGACCTCGTCGTACGGGTGCACGCCGGGAGTCGTGTGGATGCGCTCGATGCGCAGGCCCTGCTTGGTCGCAGTCGACTTGGCTCCCTTGGTGCGGGAACCTCGTGCCGGGCCGCTCGCCGTCTCTGTCATGCCGCCTCCCATATGTGGGCAAAAACGCCCTGAAGTGCCCAGTTCTTCCCAGGGCACAGTGTGTGTCTGATGCTCCGGACGCCACGCACAGCGTCTCGGAACAGGTCTGGTGCCGCCGCTACCGGCTCCGGCGTCCCGCCGGCCGGTCCAGTGATCAATCAGCGGCGACTGCGGCGGGGGCGGGGACCTCGAGGGTCTCGCCGCTCCCGCGTTGTTCTTCGCGGGGCCGCTGCTCACGGAGCTCCGCGATCGCGGCCTCGAAGTCATCGAGCGAGTCGAACGCCCGGTACACCGATGCGAAACGCAGGTACGCGACGAGGTCGAGTTCCTGCAGGGGGCCGAGTATGGCCAGACCCACATCGTGTGTCGTCAGTTCGGCGCTGCCGGTGGCCCGAACCGCCTCCTCGACCCGCTGGCCGAGCTTCGCCAGGGCGTCCTCCGTGACGGGCCGACCCTGGCACGCCTTGCGGACCCCCGAGATGACCTTGGTGCGGCTGAAGGGTTCGGTCACACCGCTGCGCTTGACCACCATCAGCGAGCAGGTCTCCACCGTCGTGAAGCGACGGGAGCAGTCGGGGCACTGCCGACGCCGTCGGATCGACGTCCCGTCGTCCGTCGTGCGACTGTCCACGACCCGACTGTCGGGGTGCCTGCAGAAGGGGCAGTGCATATCTCCGAACCCTCCTTCACAGCACGACTGAATAGCCCTCCGTGCCCCGTTCAGGGCCCCTGAGGACAGTCCCAAGCATAGGCGATGCACTCGGCCCCGATGGACCGGGGACCACTACTTGTGGGCGGTGGCAGCAATGCAACCACTACATCTAGGGTTCTACCCCACTACCGGCCCCCGCGCGTGTCGCGCTTCCCAGACGGCCGGGGGGCAGCCTACGGCCCGGCACGAGGGTACGGGAAACGCGCGAGGACCTCGCCGCGGGCCACCACGGGGCGACACCCCCTGACACGTCCGGGCGAGGCCACCGGCACCCCTGGACGGCGCGCGCGGGACACACCCCCGCGCGCACGGGAGGACCGGCGGAACGCTAGCGTGAACCCCGGAATCCGCCGGTCGATTCCGGCCCGCCTCATCGGTGCATACACCTCCCGGTAAGCCCGCGACAGCCCTTTATTTGTTTTTCACTCGAACGTGTGTTTGGCGCAACCTTTCGAAAGCTACTACCGTTGCCTAACCAGGGAGACCATTCGAGAGGGGCCGACGTGACCACCACCGCAGACAGCGCCACCATCACTGCCCAGGACCACCGCTCCCAGGGCCGACTTGAGCCGGTGCATGCCATGAATGACTCAGTCATGAACGCGGAGGGGCCAGAGCCCACCCGACCCGCACGATCCTTGCCCGGCCGCCCCCCGGGAATCCGCGCGGACAGCTCGGGGCTCACGGACCGCCAGAGGCGTGTGATCGAGGTGATCCGGGATTCCGTGCAACGCCGGGGCTATCCTCCGTCGATGCGCGAGATCGGCCAAGCGGTGGGGCTGTCCAGCACCTCCTCCGTCGCCCACCAGCTGATGGCTCTGGAGCGCAAGGGCTTCCTGCGGCGCGACCCTCACCGGCCGCGCGCCTACGAGGTCCGGGGATCGGACCAGCCCACCACACAGGCGACCGACACCACGGGGAAGCCCGCCGCCTCGTACGTGCCCCTGGTCGGCCGGATCGCGGCCGGCGGCCCGATCCTCGCCGAGGAGTCCGTCGAGGACGTCTTCCCGCTCCCCCGCCAGCTCGTCGGTGACGGCGAGCTCTTCGTGCTGAAGGTCGTCGGTGACTCGATGATCGAGGCAGCAATCATGGACGGCGACTGGGTCACGGTGCGACGCCAGCCCGTCGCGGAGAACGGCGACATCGTGGCAGCCATGCTGGACGGCGAGGCCACCGTCAAGCGGTTCAAGCGCGAGGACGGCCACGTGTGGCTGCTCCCGCACAACTCCGCCTACCAGCCGATCCCCGGTGACGAGGCGACGATCCTGGGCAAGGTCGTGGCGGTGCTGCGGCGGGTCTGAACCCGCCGGTCAGGACTGGGCCCCGGGATCCCTGCGCCGATCCTGGGGCCCTGACATGTCGCCGGCCCCCTTCACCCCGCGGCTTTGGCCGCCGTGTCGATGGCCGCGAGCGAGCGCCGTGCCTGATTGCGGTCCGTGGTGTACCAGAAGTCGGGCAGTGAGGCGCGGAGATAGCTCCCGTACCGGGCATTGGCCAACCGGGGGTCGAGCACCGCGACCACACCCTTGTCCCCCGTGGCCCGGACGAGCCGGCCCGCGCCCTGCGCCATCAGCAGCGCCGCGTGGGTCGCCGCCACCGCCATGAACCCGTTGCCGCCGGCTTCCTCGACCGCCTTCTGCCGCGCGCTCATCAGCGGGTCGTCCGGCCGGGGGAAGGGAATCCGGTCCATGACCACGAGCTGACAGCTCGGGCCCGGGACATCGACTCCCTGCCAGAGGGACAGTGTCCCGAACAGACAGGTCTCGGGGTCCGCCGCGAAATTCTTGATCAGCTCCCCGAGCGTCTCCTCGCCCTGCAGCAGGATCGGCTTGTCCTGTCGGCCCCGCAGCTCCTCGGCCGCCGCCTGGGCGGCCCGCATGGAGGAGAACAGGCCGAGGGTACGGCCGCCCGCCGCCTCCACCAGCTCGGCGAGCTCATCGAGCATGTCGGTGCGGGAAACCTCCCGGCCGGGCTGGGCCAGGTGCCGGGCGACGTACAGGATGCCCTGCCTCGGGTAGTCGAACGGTGAGCCGACGTCGAGGCCCTTCCACTGCGGGACGTCCTCGCCCGCCGTGCCCTCGGGAGCGAGCCCCAGAGACGCCCCCACCCCGTTGAAGTCACCGCCCAGCTTGAGCGTGGCCGAGGTCAGCACCACCGAACGGTCGGCGAACAGCTTCTCGCGCAGCAGCCCGGACACGGACAGCGGCGCCACCCGGACGGATGCGCCGAAGCGGTCATGGCGCTCGTACCAGACGACGTCGTACTCGGAGCCCTGGGTGATCCGCTCCGCCACACTGTGGATCGACTCCACGGAGGCCATGGCCTGCTTACGCACCGCGTCCTCGTCCTGGACGGACTTGTCCCGGGTGCCACCGAGGGCGGAGATCACGGTGCGTGCGGCGTCACGCAGGGACATCAGTGCGTAACCGAGGTCTTCCGGCACTTCTTCGAGACGCCCCGGGAGCGCCAGCTCCATGACCCGCTCGAAGCTCTCCGAAGCGGTCAGCAGGGCGTCCGCCGCCTTCTCGTTGACCAACTTCGCCGCACGCCGCACCGCGCGGTTCACCTGGCCCGGGGTGAGCTCGCCCGTGGCCACCCCGGTGACACGGGAGACCAGCTCATGGGCCTCGTCGACGATGAGGACCTCATGTTTGGGGAGCACCGGGGCGCCCTCGATCGCGTCGATCGCGAGCAGGGCGTGGTTGGTGACGACGACATCGGCGAGCTTGGCCCGCTCACGGGCGGCCTCGGCGAAGCATTCGGCGCCGTACGCGCATTTCGTGGCGCCCAGGCACTCGCGCGAGGAGACGGAGATCTGGGCCCACGCGCGGTCCGAGACACCCGGTGTCAGATCGTCCCGGTCACCTGTCTCCGTGTCGTCCGACCAGTCGCGCAGGCGCAGCAGGTCCTGGCCCAGCTTGCTCGACGGCGCTGCCGCTTCGAACTGGTCGAAGAGCCCCTCCTCCTCGTCCTGCGGCGCCCCCTCGTGGAGGCGGTGCAGGCAGAGGTAGTTCGACCGGCCCTTGAGCATGGCGAACTGCGGCCGGCGGCGCAGCACCGGGTGCAGCGCCTCGACGGTACGCGGAAGGTCCCGCTCCACCAGCTGGCGCTGGAGGGCCAGCGTCGCCGTGGCGACCACGACCCGCTCGCCGTGGGCCAGCGCCGGCACCAGGTAGCCGAGGGACTTGCCCGTGCCGGTGCCGGCCTGGACGAGCAGATGGGCGTTGTCCTCGACGGCGTCGGCGACTGCCTCGGCCATGGCGACCTGGCCGGGCCGTTCCGTACCGCCGACAGCGGTGACGGCGGCGTGGAGGAGCTCGGTGAGAGATGGCTTCGTCATAGCGCGTCCACCCTACGGCGCCCCACTGACACCATCGCTCCGTCCCGGCCTCACGCGGAGGGGTGGAGCGGGTTCACGACGGCGCCGTGGACGGCGGCGTGCGGGCGCTTCGGCCGGTCCCGGTAACCGTCCAGGTGCAGACGGTTCCGGTTGAGACACAGGCGCGCGATCGTCGGAGTCAGCATGTCGAAGATCTCGAACCGCTCCTTGAGGTCGGGGAAGCGGGCGTGATGCCTCAGGATCTCGGCCCGGACGAGTGACCAGAATTCACCCTCCGGTACATCCAGCTGATCCTCGCAGAGCGGGGACAGATAGCGGAACACGCCCACGAAGAGCCCCGAGTGGATGAACTGGGTGAGGAAGGAGGGCTCCTCCGTCAGCAGGATCTCGCGGACCGCAGCGGGCATCGTGTCGTGCTCGGGCAGCGGCCGGGCACTGACGTTCACGTCGTCGACGAAGTCCTTGATCGCGAGACGTACCGGCACGTCGTTCTCGTCGAAGACGACGATGGCGTTCTCGCCGTGCGGGGAGAACACCGTGCCGTAGCGGTAGAGGAAATGCAGCAACGGCGGCAGCAGAGCGGCGAAGAGACGGGTCAGCCAGACGGCCGGGGCCAGCCCCGAGCGGGCGACGAGCTCGGCGGTGAACGAGCGTCCGTCGGGGTCCGTCAGCAGCAGCGAGGCCAGCGTACGGGCGCGTTCGCCGGGTGCGAGCCGCGGTTGGAGGGGCTCCCGCCAGATCGCTCCGAGGATCTCCTTGAACTGGTACGGCGACTCCGGGAGGTGGTCGTAGAGCGGGTGCTCCACGGCCACCGACGCGACCTCTCCCAGCAGGATGACGCCGCAGGTGTCCCGGAGGAACGGATCGCCTTCGCACAGTCCCTGGACCCACGCGGTGACGGCCGGGGCGGCGAGCGTGCGTTCGGTCGGGAGCCCCCGCCAGACGAGCGTGTTGAGGATCGACAGGGGCAACTTCACCGTGTGCCGGTCGGGCCGCCCCACGTTGGTGAAGGTACGGATCGACTGCTGCGGCAACCGGAGGTCGCCGTCGGTGTGCAGGGGCACGATGTCGCCGTCCGCGAGGGCGGGGGCGAAGAGTGGGACGATCCATTCGTCCCACTGCCACGGGTGTACGGGGAGGAACAGGTAGCCGGCCGGATCGAGGCCCCGTCCGCGCAGGATCGCGTGGAAGGATTCCCGCACGCGCGGACCCAGTTCCTGGTCGTAGAGGTTCTCCGGGGTGACGACACGGCCCACTCCCCGGTAGCCGGCTATGCGGGTGCTGACGGCGATCCAGGGCAGTGCGGTGGCCGACCGGGCTTCGGGGGTGAAGCGGGCGGCGTCCGTGGCGGAGAACCCGAGGCGGCCCTTGTTCGCCACGAGCCACGGGTGTCCGGTCTGGTGGCCTTCGAGCTCGGCGTAGGGGAGCTCGGCGAGCTGCGCCGCCCGGAGCGCGGTGTGGTCGAGATGGGCGTCGGCGGTGAGCGTGGCGGTCAGTTCACGGATGAGGTGGCCGAGCGTGGCACCGTCGAGGCCGAGGAGACGGCGGCCCCGGGCGAGGAAGCGGAGCGGGTCACGGAAGGGGGTGCCGCCGTCCCCGCCTCCTTCGTCGCCGACGCTTTCGGAGGTGGCCTCGCGGATCGTCGCGGGGTCGACGCGCCAGCTGCCGTAGACACCGCGTCGGGCGTGGAAGCTCAGCGTCGAGCCGTCGTCGAGCGGCACGGTGTAATGGCCGGTCCGCCCCGCGCCACCGTCCGCCCGGGGCACCGGCTCGATGACTTCCTCGTAGGCGAACTCACCGAGCATCTTGGCGAGGAGCCTCGCCGACGCCTGGTCCCAGACGGTCCGGTCGAGCACCGGGGCGTCGAGCGGAGTCGGGGACTCCGCCGGATAATGGCTGGCAGGACGTGTCGGCACGGGGACTCCTCCGGGTGGGACCGATGAGGTTCGAGCGGGGTGGGCGGTGCGGCGAGTCGTTCACAGGTGTGCGCGATGGGCTCGGTCGCGGACCATCAGGGCCGCGCGCTTGTCGGGGAGGTCCACTTCCGCGCAGAAGCGGTAGCCGGCGCTCAGGAAGGCGGACACGGATGGGGTGTTGCGCAGGTCCGGCTCCGCGACCACGCGCCCGCAGCGCGGACGGTGGTCCAGTACGAGGTCGGCGACGGCCCTGAGCAGTACGGTGCCGATGCCTCGCCCTCGGTTGCCCACACCGCCGATGAGGAGGTGGATCCCCATGTCGTGGGGGCGCGCCGGGTAGTGGCGCGCCAGCGGGTCCAGGTCCGCCCGGTAGATCTCCCAGTAGCTCATGGGCGTACCGTCGAGCACCCCGAGGCAGGGGACGCTCCGGCCGTCCCCCGCGAGCTGCCGGTGGAGGTGGGCCGCGGTGACCGACTCCGGTCCGGCGAGCTCCCAGAACGCGGCGACCGCGGGGTCGTTCATCCAGCGGCTGATCACCGCGAGGTCGCGTCCGGGCTGCACCGCGACGAGTCGGAACACCCCGGCGGCGGTGGTGGCCGGGCTCCACGTGCCGGGGTCGCCCACGAGGGCGGAGGCGTCAGCCCCTGCGGCGGCGGCCGCGGGGGCGTCACCGAGGAGTGCGAGGAGTTCGTCGGCGAGACGCAGCTCCAACGTGTCCTCGGTGCCGGTGACATCGTGCGGGACGGCACCGGTCCCGGTGTGGGCATCGGCTCGATGCACCGTGACGCTCCCCTCTCGTGTGGGTCAGGCGGTCATGTCCTGGAGCCGCGGAGCGGATTGGCGATGGTCACGTACACGGACTGTGTGTCCACCGGTCCGACGAGTTCGTCCAGGCCCTGCATCCGGGTGAGCAGATTGGCCTTGCAGCGGAGCTGCCCGGTCTCCAGAAGGTAGGCGGGCAGGGAGGAGCCCAGGCCGGCGGCACCTTCGAGGAAGCGGCGGAACGCGGCGAGGAGCAGGTGCTCGTCGGCGAGCCGCTGGGAGCCGAAGGCGCCGATCAGCCCGAACACGTTGTTGATGCCGAGGTAGTAGGCGAGCCGCTCGTCGGTGACGGCGTCGGAGACGAAGGTGTCGCTGACGGCGCCGATGCCCGGGAGCCGCCGTTCGAGTGCGGAGCGGTGGGACTCCCTGAAGTAATAGCCCTGGTTGTCGCGGTACTTGCCGCCGACGGGCCAGCCGTCCGGGTCGAGGAGCACGAGCGTGTTCTGCTGGTGGGCCTCCAGGGCGACGCCCGCGTGGGCGTCGAGCCACAGGACGGGGAGGACGACGCGGTCGAGATACCGCAGGAACCACTCGGCGCACACCGCCCCGGTCGTCCTGCCCGTACGGGCGGCCAGGGAGGAGACCGTGTCGGCGAGCCGCGAGTGCGTGCCCGGGCGGCCCGGCCATGGTCGGGGGGCGGTGAGGCCCGCGATGCACACCGCGTCGTCGGCCGGGCCGAACGGATTGTGGCGGAGCATCACGTCGAGGCCGGGGACCGGGGTGCCGTCCGGGTGGTCCACGGCCAGCCAGGCGGGGTCCCGGACGATGTCGAAGCCCGGGTGTGCCTCCCGCCACCGGTCCGCCAGGCCGGTGCGCAGCAGCCGGTGGACCTCGGCTCCGCGGTGGAGCTCCTTGCGGAGGTTCTCCCGGCGGGAGTTGGTGATGCGGACGCCCAGGGAGAGCTTCAGCATGAGGTCGGAGCCGGGCCGGTGCACGGTGCGGACGGAGGAGGTGGGGTGCCAGTGTTCGCCGTGCGGACCGAGGTCGTGCAGGAGGCCCTTCTCGCACATCGCGACGACCTCGGGGCGGCGCAGGACCTCCGCGGCCTGCCAGGGGTGGAGCGGGAGGGCCGCGGTCCCTTCGGGGAGGCTCAGCCCTTCGGCGTGGGGCGCGAGGAGCGCCTCCGCCGGAACCGGCCTGCCTGCCTTCGTCCATGACGACTCCGTGGCCAGCACGGCGCGGTCCACGGCCAGCCAGTGGAGCGGGAAGGAGCCCCGCAACTCGGGTGAGTAGAGCAGGGTCTCGGACTCGGAGAGACCTTCGCGGCTCTTGGGCGTGGGGTGAAGAGGGTGGCCGAGGACGAGGGACTGCTCCGACGTGAGGAAGAGGTCGGCCTCGGACGACGCGCTGGGTGTCCGGCGCCGGGCCGCGATGAAGGCCGCCGTGTGCCGCACGGAGTCGGCCACCCTGGCCACCAGGTCGACTCCGGCGTTCCGCTCGCTCTCACGGCTCAGCAGCGCGGCAACGGTGACGGCGTCGACGCCGGGGGCGCCCGCGGGCGCGTTCTCCAGGGCCGGCGTCCCGAAGCGGTGCCAGCCCGTGGCCGACCAGTGGGAGACGGGAACGGTCAGCGCGGTCCCGCTCGCGGGGAGCGGGATGTGCAGCGTGTTGCCCTGCGGACGGGGGAGGTCGTTCTCCCTGGTCCAGCAGCGCAGCAGATTCTCGGTCCCGGCCGAGTCGGCCGCCCTGAGCGGGTCCGGATGGTCCAGCGGATCCTTCTCCGCACGGCCGTGGCGGTCGGCGGGGAGGAAACCCGTGCGGGTGTCCGCCCCGGCACGCGGGGATCCGTACCGACCGGCCTTCTGGCGCGGCACGGTCGTCGACTCCACGGCGAGGGGACCCTCCGGCAGGTCCTGTCCTCGCTGGTGGCTGGTGAGAGGGCCGTCGGCCTCGGGCGCAGGGGTGGGGTTCACGGCGGTCTTCCTTGTGAGGGGTCCGGGATCAGCGGGTGGTCGGCCCGACAGCGTCCCGGCGGTACGGAGAGCGCTCGGCCGCTCTCAGCGCGTCGGCGAGGCGGTCGACGACCGCGGTCGCCTGTTCGTCGGTGAGAGTGAGGGGAGGCAGCAGTCGGACCACGGCGCTGTGACGTCCACCGAGTTCGACGATGAGGCCACGGCGCAGGCATTCCTGCTGCACCGCGGCGGCGAGGGCGGGATCGGGTGGCGGGGCGGAGCCGTTCTCGGCAGTGAGGCCGATCGGTTCGGCCTCGGGGTCGACCAGCTCGATGCCGATCATCAGGCCCCGGCCCCGGACGTCGCCGATGCTCGGATGCTCCGTGCTCAGCGCCTGGAGCCGGGCGAGCATGCGCGCGCCCAGCGTCCCCGCGCGTTCGGCGAGCCGGTTCTCCCGTACGTACGCGAGGGTCGCGGCGCCGGCCGCCATGGCGAGCTGGTTCCCCCGGAAGGTGCCCGCGTGCGCGCCGGGTTGCCAGAGGTCGAGCTCGGAGCGGTAGACGATCACCGCGAGCGGCAGCGAACCACCGATGGCTTTCGAGAGCACCATCACGTCGGGCACGATACCGCTGTGCTCGACCGCCCAGAAAGTACCGGTCCTGCCGACTCCGGTCTGCACCTCGTCCGCGATCAGGGCGATGGAACGCTCCCGGGTGATCTCCCGCATGCGGCGCATCCAGCCGTCCGGGGCGGGGTTCACCCCGCCCTCACCCTGGACGGGCTCCAGGATCATCGCGGCCGGAGCGGGCAACCCGCCCTTGGGGTCGTCCAGGAGATACTCCGTCCAGCGCGCGGCGAGGTCCGCGCCCCGCTCGCCACCGGCTCCGAAGGGGCAGCGGTAGGTGCTGGGGAAGGGCAGCCGTGTCACCCGCACGTCCGTGGCACCGCCCGAAGCGGCCAGGGCACCGGCGGTCATGCCGTGGTACGCACCGGTGAAGGCCAGGAGTTCGCTGCGCCCGCTCGCGGCCCGGGCCAGCTTGAACGCCGCCTCGACGGCGTCCGTACCGGCCGGACCGCAGAACTGGATCCTGGCGTCGTCGGCCAGCTCCCGGGGGAGGGTGGCGAACAGCTCCGTCGTGAAGGCGTCCTTGACGGGGGTGGCGAGATCGAGCACGTGCAGCGGTGCCCCCGAATCGATGACCTTCCTGATGGCCTCGAGGACGACGGGGTGGTTGTGGCCGAGTGCCAGCGTGCCCGCCCCGGACAGGCAGTCGAGATAACGCCGGCCGTCGGCACCCTCGATGGTCATGCCCCGCGCGCGTACCGGCACGATCGGCAGGGACCGCGCGTAGGTGCGGGCCGCCGACTCACGCAGTGCCTGCCGTCGCAGAATCCCCTCGTGCACGGTGGGGGGCGCCACCGGAGCTGGTTCGGTCACGGCCACGGCTGTTCGGTCCTCCTGCGGTAACAGTTGTGTTGCGCCTCGGGAGGGCCCCCGGGGCGGACCGCGCCGATGAACGCCGTCCGGGTGTCCCCCGTACGTACCAACGACGCCGAACGCGGGAGATCACGGGTAAATCGGAAGATCCTTGCGCTCGCGGAACCGAGGCCCTGCCGCAAGCCGTCCCCATCGGCACCGGCATAGTGGGGGCCGCGCTCGGGACGGAGGAGCGTGTGCCGTGGTCCGCAGGCCGTGCCGCACACCCCGAGTCCGCAGTGCAGTACCGAAGTCAGTGACGAAGTCCCAGGGGGATCACCAGATGCGACCCATGCGCCCGATCGATACCGCACACCGCGGAGGGAGCCTCCGCCGCACCCCCCGGGTGTTCGCCGCAGCCGCCCTCGCCGCTGTCCTGACGCTCACCGCCGCCGCCTGCGGACCGGAGGAGGACGGGGCGATCAGCGAGCCGAGCAGTTCCACCGGCCAGTCCTCCGACGGAAAGGTCGTGATCCCGGACGATCTCAAGGACCGGCTCAAGGAGCACGGGATCGACCTCGACAAGTGGAGGGGCGGCGAGTGGAAGAACTGGGACAAGGACAAGTGGCTGCGTGAGGCAAAGGACTACGTCAACCCCATCATCGAGGACCTCTGGGACCCGGACCGGATGCGGGAGGCCGACAAGCCCCCGGAGAACCCGGTCGACAACGACATCTCCGGCGACGAGGGCGTGACGGACCCGACCCCCGCACCGGTCGAGGCTGCGGACCTGCGGACTCCGTACCACGACAGTGCGCCGGAGTCCGGCAAGCTGCTGTTCGACGGACCCCAGGGTTCGATGGTCTGCTCGGCGACCGTGGTGCAGGACCCGGCCCACCCGGGCAAGTCCAACATGGTCTGGACGGCCGGGCACTGTGTGCACGCGGGCAAGAGCGGCGGCTGGTACCGCAACATCGCCTTCGTCCCCTCGTACAACGACAGCGGGATGTCGACGGCCGAGCTGGAGAACGCGTCCAAGGACGAGATCGCTCCGTACGGCGTGTGGTGGGGCCAGTGGGCCCAGACCTCCGAGCAGTGGATCAGCCAGGGCGCCGCGACCGGCGGCCAGGGAGCTCCGTACGACTTCGCGGTGCTGCAGGTCGCTCCCGAGAAGGGCTCGACCGGCAAGTCCCTGGAGGAGACCGTCGGTTCCGCGCTCCCGGTCGAGTTCGACGCCCCGGCCGTGCCCGAGATCGACAGCATGACGGCGACCGGCTATCCGGCGGCCCCGCCGTTCGAGGGCCAGAAGGCGCTGCAGTGCGCCGACAAGCCGGGCCGCCTCGCCGTCTTCGAACAGCAGCCGACGATGTACCGGATCGGCTGCACCATGACCGGTGGTTCCTCCGGCGGCGGCTGGGTCGCCGAGGGCCGGAACGGTGAGCCTGCCCTGGTCTCCAACACCTCCATCGGCCCGGTGACCGCCGGCTGGCTGGCCGGCCCCCGCCTGGGCCAGGAGGCCAAGGGCATCTACGAGGCCGTCAGCAAGAAGTACGCCGGCCGGTAGGACCGAGGGCTCCCCTCGTAGAGGGGAACACAAGGAAGCCGGGCTCCCCTCGTCGAGGGGAGCCCGGCTTCCTTGTGTTCCTCTGCCCGTCAGTGAGCCACCGGGACGAACATCGCGAGCTCCGCCGCGAGCTCCTCGTGGACCCGCGCCTTGAGCAGCGTGCCCTCCGGAGTGTGCTCCTCGGAGACCACCTCGCCCTCGGCGTGCACCCGGGAGACGAGTCCGCCCTGGATGTAGGGCACGAGCGCCTCGATCTCCACCGACGGCCGCGGCAGCTCGGAGTCGATGAGCGCGAGCAGCTCGTCGATACCGGCACCGGTCCGCGCCGACACCGCGATCGCGTGCTTCTCCGTGCGCAGCAGTCGCTGCAGTACGAGCGGGTCCGCGGCGTCCGCCTTGTTGATCACGACGATCTCGCGGACGTCGACCGCGCCGACCTCCCTGATCACCTGACGCACGGCGGCGAGCTGCTCCTCCGGCACCGGGTGGGAGCCGTCCACCACATGCAGGATCAGGTCGGATTCGCCGACCTCCTCCATGGTGGAACGGAAAGCCTCCACCAGGTGGTGGGGAAGGTGCCGCACGAACCCGACGGTGTCGGCCAGCGTGTAGATCCGCCCGCTCGGCGTCTCGGCCCGGCGCACGGTCGGGTCGAGGGTCGCGAACAGGGAGTTCTCCACGAGGACGCCCGCGCCGGTCAGCCGGTTCAGCAGCGAGGACTTCCCGGCGTTGGTGTATCCGGCGATCGCCACCGAAGGCACCTTGTTGCGCTTGCGTTCCTGGCGCTTGATCTCACGCCCGGTCTTCATCTCCGCGATCTCCCGGCGCATCTTCGCCATCTTCTCGCGGATCCGTCGACGGTCCGTCTCGATCTTGGTCTCACCCGGGCCACGGGTGGCCATGCCGCCACCGCCGCTGGAACCGCCGCCACCCATCTGCCGGGACAGCGACTGACCCCAGCCACGCAGGCGCGGGAGCATGTACTGCATCTGTGCCAGCGACACCTGCGCCTTGCCCTCACGGGACTTGGCGTGCTGCGCGAAGATGTCGAGGATCAGGGCGGTCCTGTCGACCACCTTGACCTTGACGACGTCCTCCAGGTGGATCAGCTGGCCGGGGCTGAGCTCACCGTCGCAGACGACGGTGTCGGCCCCCGATTCGAGAACGATGTCGCGCAGTTCCAGCGCCTTGCCGGAGCCGATGTAGGTGGCCGGGTCCGGCTTGTCGCGCCGCTGGAACACCGCATCGAGCACCTGTGCGCCCGCCGTCTCGGCGAGAGCCGCGAGCTCCGCGAGGGAGATCTCCGCGTCGTGGACGGTCCCCGAGGTCCAGACACCGACGAGCACCACACGCTCCAGGCGCAGCTGCCGGTACTCGACCTCGGTGACGTCCTCGAGCTCGGTGGAGAGACCTGCCACGCGGCGCAGCGCCGCACGCTCGGAGCGGTCGAGCTGGTCGCCGTCCCGCTCTCCGTCGATCTCGTGGCTCCAGGCGACGTCCTCTTCCATCAGGGCGTCGGCCCGAAGGCTCTCGTTGAGGCTCTCGGAGGTGGCTTCCGTGGCGCTCTGCGCGTCCTGCGCGTCCTGGGGAAGGGAAGAAGAGGAGGTCATTGGATCCTTACGTCGATAGAAGTCCGTTACATCAGTCACAACGCGTGACCCCGCCGGAAGATTCCCCGGGGGATCCACCGGCCGGCCGCCGTGCCGACGCGTCGATAGTGGCATGTGCCCGTCCGGCTCGTCACTCGGGTTTCGGTGCCCGCGCCGGGCCCTGCGCGGGCACGGCGTTGCGAGGCGTCTCGCTGGTCCAGTCCGGGTGCCCCGGCATGGGGGGCGTCTTCTTCCCGTACAGCCACCCGTCGAAGAACTCCGTCAGGTCCCGTCCCGCGATCCTCGCCGCCAGGTCCGTGAACTGCCGGGTGGTCGCCGATCCGTCCCGGTGGGCACGCACCCAGGTCCGCTCCAGACGGTCGAACGCGGCTTCGCCGATCTCCTCGCGCAGCGCGTACAGGATGAGCGCGCTGCCGTCGTACACCACGGGCCTGAACAAGCTGATCTTGTGGTCGGGGCTCGGGACGTCCGGGCGGGCGGGCGGACCGCCGGCGGCGCGCCACGTGTCGGAGCGGGCGTAGGCCTCACGCATCCGCCGCTCCATCGGCTTCTGCGCGTGTTCCTCGGCGTACCGTGCCTCGTACCAGGTGGCGTGCCCCTCGTTGAGCCACAGGTCGGACCAGGACCGAGGGGAGACGCTGTTGCCGAACCACTGGTGGGCGAGCTCGTGGACCATGATCGAGTCGACGTACCACTCGGGATGTCCGGTCCCGGTGAACAGCGAGCGTTCGAAGAGCGAGAGCGTCTGTGTCTCCAGCTCGAAGCCCGTCTCGGTGTCCGCGACCAGCAGCCCGTACGTCTCGAAGGGGTACGGGCCGACCTGCTTCTCCATCCAGGCCAGCTGCGCCGGGGTCTTCGCGAGCCAGGGTTCCAGCTTCTCGCGGTCGGCTGCGGGCACCACGTCGCGTACCGGCAGTCCGCCCGGTCCGGTGCGGCGCGGGACGGCTGAGCGGCCGATGGACACCTGGGCCAGTTCCGTCGCCATCGGGTGCGCGGTGCGGTAGGTCCAGGTGGTCGCGCCCGCGTGCTCCCGCTTGCCTGCGGGGAGGCCGCCGGCCACGACCGTGAGGTCCTTCGGCGCGGTCACCCGGAAGGTGAAGTACGCCTTGTCCGCGGGGTGGTCGTTACTCGGGAAGACCCGGTGGGCGGCGTCCGCCTGGTTGGCCATCGCGAGACCGTCGGCGGTCGGGACCCAGCCCCCGTTGGCCCGGTCGCCCGAGGGATCGCTCGTGTGCCGGACGGTGACCCGTACGGGCACACCGGCGGGGAGCCGGGCGGGAGCATCCACGATCAGGTCCTCGCCCGCCGTGGCGAACTCCGCGAGCAGCCCGTCGACTTCGACGGACCGGACGGCACCCCGGGTGAAGTCGAGATTGATCCGCTCCAGGGGCGCGGTGGTCCGCGCGTCGATCGTGGTGACGGCTTCCAGGGGCTCGGTGTTGCTGCCCTTGTAGGTGAGCGAGATGTCGTAGGAGAGGACGTCGTAGCCCGGGTTGCCGAGGTGCGGGAACAGACGGTCGCCGATGCCGAGCGGTTCGGGCGCGGGCAGGGTGGCGGCGACGAGGGTGACCGACGCGGTGGCCAGCAGTGCGGCACGCAGTCGGCGTGAGGTGAGCGGCATGGACTACCGCTACCAGCGCGCACCGCCCGCACGGGGGTGGCGCGCGCCGCACCACCCGAACGGGGTCGCCGGGGAGCGGCAAGGGGCGGCGGCGTCAGCCGGTGGCGGCGGGCTGCTGGGCGCGGCTCACGTCGTACACCCCGGGTACGTCGCGCATGGCGCGCATGAGGCCGGGCAGCCCCGCCGCGTCCGGCAGCTGCAGCGTGTAGGTGTGCCGGACTCGCTGTTCGCTGGGCGGCTCGACGGTCGCCGAGACGATGGCCGCGTCGGCCGTCGCGATGGCCTCCGTGAGATCGGCGAGGAGCCGGGGACGCCCGAAGGACTCGGCGACGAGGGTGACCCGGTAGTCGGCGGTACCGCTCCAGTCGTCGGAGTCGTTCCAGCGGGCCTCGACGGCCGCCCGTCCGATCTCCCGCATCCGGGCCACCGCCGGGCACTCCTCGCGGTGCACGGTGACGGCCCCGCCGCGCACCGTGAACCCGACGATGGCGTCGGGCGGAACGGGGGTGCAGCAGCCCGCGAGACGGACCGGCGCACCCGGCGGTTCGACGGCCACGCTCGGATCCCGGCCGGCCCTGCCCCGGCCGTACGGTGTGCCGTCGGCGGGCTGGGGCTGCGGCCTCGGCGCGTCGGGCCTGCTTCGGTGCGGTACCTGGGCGGCGTCCGGATGGGCGTCGAGCCACGTCGTGATCGCGATCCGCGCGCCGGGAGTGCGCGCGTGGTCGAGCCACTCCGGGGAGGGGCCGGACGAGGTGTCCTGGGCGAGCAGCAGCTGCACGGTGTCGCCGTCGTTCAGTACGGTGCTGAGCGTGGCCAGCCGACCGTTGACGCGGGCTCCGATGCACCCGTGCGCCTCGTCGCCGTACTGCGCGTAGGCGGCGTCGACGCAGCTGGCTCCCGCGGGCAGTCCCAGCGTCCCGCCGTCGGTGCGGAAGACCGTGACCTCCCGGTCCTGGGCGAGGTCGGCGCGCAGCGTGGCCCAGAAGGTGTCGGAGTCGGTCGCTGCTTCCTGCCAGTCCAGGAGGCGGGAGAGCCAGCCGGGCCTGGTCGGGTCGGCGCGCTCGCCGTCGGCGGGTTCGGCCTGGTGCGCGGTGGTGCCGTCCTGGGTGTACGGGTTGCCGAGTGCGACGACGCCCGCCTCGGCGACCTTGTGCATCCGGTGCGTGCGGATGAGGACTTCGGCCACCGCGCCCTCGGGCCCGACGACCGCGGTGTGCAACGACTGGTAGAGGTTGAACTTGGGCGCCGCGATGAAGTCCTTGAACTCGGAGATCACCGGGGTGAAGCAGGTGTGCAGTTCGCCCAGGACCGCGTAACAGTCGGCGTCCTCCCCCACCAGCACCAGCAGCCGTCCGAAGTCGGTGCCCCTCATCTCCCCGCGTTTGGCCCTCACCCGGTGCACCGAGACGACGTGGCGCGGCCTGATGCGCACCGCGGCGCTGATGCCGGCCTCCCGCAGCGTCGAGGTGACGGCGTCCGCGATCCCCGTGAGCGGGTCCTGCGCACCGCTCCAGGCGGACAGCAGGGTCTGGGTGCGCGCGTACTCCTCCGGGTGCAGGATGGCGAAGACGAGGTCCTCCAGCTCCGTCTTGAGTGCCTGGACACCGAGGCGTTCGGCGAGCGGGATGAGCACGTCCCGGGTGACCTTGGCGATCCTGGCCTGCTTCTCGGGGCGCATGACCCCGAGGGTCCGCATGTTGTGCAGCCGGTCGGCCAGCTTGATCGACATGACACGGACGTCGTTCCCGGTGGCGACGAGCATCTTGCGGAAGGTCTCGGGCTCGGCGGCGGCCCCGTAGTCGACCTTCTCGAGCTTGGTGACGCCGTCGACCAGGTAGCAGACCTCGTCGCCGAACTCCTCGCGCACCTGATCGAGGGTCACCTCGGTGTCCTCGACCGTGTCGTGGAGGAGCGAGGCCGTCAACGTCGTGGTCTCCGCGCCGAGTTCGGCGAGGATCAGGGTCACGGCAAGCGGGTGGGTGATGTACGGCTCACCGCTCTTGCGCATCTGGCCGCGGTGGGAGGACTCGGCCAGGACGTAGGCCTCGCGCAGAATGGTGAGGTCGGCGTCCGGGTAGTGCGCCCGATGGGCCTCCGCGACATGCCCGATGGCGTCGGGCAGCCGGTCGCGGGAGACCGGCCCGAGCAGGGCCACACGGCCCAGCCTGCGCAGATCCATCCGTGAACGACCGCGCTTGCGAAGCGGAGCACCTGGATCGGTGGCCTCTGCGCTCATGGGGCACGCACCTCCGGCAACGTCGACCGGCGGTGGGGAGGTGCGGGTACACCTCCGGGCCGGTGCTTGATGCTATCGACCCCACCACGTGGCGCAGTCCCGCTCTTGCCCAGCGTGAAACGGATCACCCATTCGAGCGAGGTTCTAACCGATCATCGTTTCGAGCCAGGTGGGGTCGATCACGCCTTCCGCGACGATCACGGCGGGTCCCGTCATGTCGATCCCGCCGTCCGGGTATTCGGTGATCACCAGGGTGCCTCCGGGCAGGTCCACGGTGTACGTGGCCGGGGATCCGGTCTCCGCCGGGTCCAGGCCGTCCCTGCGGGCGGCGGCGACGGCCACCGCGCACGCGCCCGTGCCGCAGGACCGGGTCTCGCCGGAACCGCGCTCGTGGACGCGCATCGCGACGTGCCGGGGCCCGCGGTCCGCGACGAATTCAATGTTGACGCCGTCCGGATACACGGACCGCGGGCCGAACGACGGCACGGAGCGGAGCTCGCCGGCGTGATCCAGGTCCTCGACGAACGCGACGGCGTGCGGATTGCCCATGCCGACGTTGCGGGCCTCCCAGCTACGGCCGTCCACGGTGACCGTGACACCGTCCTCGGGCAGCACGGCCCGGCCCATGGAGACCGTGATGTCGCCGTCCTTGGCGATGTGCACCCGCTTGACCCCGCCCCGGGTCGCGACGGCCAGATCGCCCTCCTCGACGAGCCCGGCGCGCTGCAGGTAGCGGGCGAACACGCGCACCCCGTTGCCGCACATCTCGGCGACCGAGCCGTCCGCGTTGCGGTAGTCCATGAACCACTCGGCCTGCCCGGCCATGCCGCGCGCCTCGGGGTGCGCCTCGGAACGCACGACGTGCAGCAACCCGTCGCCCCCGACGCCGGCCCGGCGGTCGCAGAGCCGGGCGACGAGGGAAACCGGCAGGTCGAGGGCGTTGTCCGGGTCGGGAACGATCACGAAGTCGTTCTCGGTGCCGTGGCCCTTGAGGAAGGTCATCTGCGAAGTGCTCACGGTTCCAACTGTACGAGGCCCCACCGACGGTCCGCGCGGCCCACCGACCGGCGCCACCTGCCGGGCCCCGGCTCAGGAGCGGAGGCGGGCCACACGCCAGACGGCCAGGGCCACCAGGCCGGCACACACGGCGACGTACAGCGCGATCACACGCCAGTCGGGGCGTACGTTCGATCCCCTTGCGGGCAGTCCCGGCCAGGTGTGGCCCACGCGGCGCGCGGCCATCATGCCCCAGCCCGCCGCGCAGCAGCTGATCAGCAGGCCGAGCATCGCCACGACGGCGCCGCCGCCGCCGAACTCGAAGGCGAGCGGGAAGGCGAACATGAGGGATCCCACCGCCGCCAGCCCCACGATCGGGGCGAGCTGCCAGATCCGCAGCCGGCGGGCGGGGCGGAGCTCGACCTCGACCTCGGGGGTCACCTCGGTCTCGTCCGGTCCGTCAGGACTCAGGCGTCCCGTCTCGTGCTGCGTGTCCGGTGCGTCTCGGTCTGTGTCGCGAGGGCCGGCCTCCATCGCCACGCGCCCTCCCAACTCGGACTCCACTGGTCGATCGATGCTCGATGATGGCACGGCACCGGCCGCCGAAATGACGGGCGGAGCTTCCCGATGCCATCACGTGATCAGGCTGTGACCGCTCGTTCGACCAACGCCAGCGCCCGCTGCGGGAGTTCCCCGCGCTGTTCATCGGCACCACTCAGCCACCGGACGCGCGGGTCGCGCCGGAACCACGAGTCCTGACGGCGTGCGAAGCGTTTGGTGGCGCGTACGGTCTCCGCGCGCGCCTCGCTCTCGGTGCACTCCCCGGCGAGCGCCGCGAGCACCTGCTGATAGCCGAGCGCACGTGAGGCCGTGCGGCCCTCGCGCAGTCCCCTGGCCTCCAGGTCGCGCACCTCGTCGACGAGCCCGGCCTCCCACATCCGGTCCACACGGGTGCGGATCCGCTCGTCGAGTTCGGGGCGCCCCACGTCCACACCGATCTGCAGGGCGTCGTAGACCGCTTCCTCTCCCGGGAGGTTGGCGGTGAAGGGCTTGCCCGTGATCTCGATGACCTCCAGGGCGCGGACGATACGGCGCCCGTTTCCGGCCAGGATGGCGCGGGCGGCGGCGGGGTCCGCGGCGGCCAGCCGGGCGTGCAGTGCCCCGGAGCCGTGCTCCGTCAGCTCCTGTTCGAGCCTGGCGCGGACGTCGGGGTCCGTTCCCGGGAATTCGAGGGCGTCGATCGCGCCCTTCACGTAGAGCCCCGAGCCGCCCACCAGGACCGGAGTCCGTCCGTCGGCCAGCAGCCGGTCGATCTCGGTGCGGGCGCGCCGCTGGTACTCGGCGACGCTCGCGGCCTCGGTCACGTCCCAGATGTCCAGCAGGTGGTGCGGCACGCCGGCACGCTCGGGAGGAGACAGCTTCGCCGTGCCGATGTCCATGCCCCGGTAGAGCTGCATCGAGTCGGCATTGACCACTTCCCCGCCGAGCTGCTGGGCGAGGAACACACCCAGATCGGACTTTCCGGCCGCCGTGGGACCGACGACGGTGATGACGCGGGGGGTGGGGGCTGATCTTCTCACCGGGACAGTCTCCCAAACTTCGAGGCGCGTCCCGACCGGAGGACGACGAGTGATCCACGCGCGTCCGGGTGCCGACGGCCGCTCCGGGGCCGCGGGCGGACGCGGCGAGTCACGCGCGTTTGCCCGCGGACGGGTAAAATGTGATCACAGTCCCCCAGCACGGAAGGTGACCCATGGGTTTCCTGGACAACCTGAAGGCCAAGCTGGCCCCGGCCAAGGAAAAGGTCGGCGACCTCGCGCAGCAGCACGGGGACAAGATCGACCAAGGCCTCGACAAGGCCGCCCGCACGGTCGACCAAAGGACCAAGGGCAAGTACAGCGACAAGATCGTGACCGGCACCCAGAAGGCGAAGGAGGCGGTCGACCGCCTCGGCCAGAAGAACGAGGGCGGTACACCACCGCCGCCGCCCGCCACCTGATCCGGGCACCGTCGGAATCGAGGGCCGTGGAGCGATCGCTCCACGGCCCTCACCCGTGTCGGTGCACGGCCGGCGGCGAGGTCATGACCAGGCCGCCACGGTGTATCCCACGCCGTACGGGGCGTCCTCGTACAACAGCTGTCCGCCGAGTCCCGCGCCCCGGGCCGCGCCCGCGAGCACCTGCCAGGGCGCCCGGCCGGCCACCTTCAGTTCGTACGCCAGTGACTCGTCCAGAGCGGTCAGCGCGTCCACGTCCGCACCGCCCAGCGCCCGGGACGCCTCGGCGTCGAAGCCCGCCGCCCGCTCGTCCAGGTAGCCGGGCGCCTTGACCGTGCGGCAGGCACTGCCGTCGCCCATGACCAGCAGGGCGACGCGGTCGGCCCGCGCCGCCAGATCGGCTCCGGTCCGCAGGCACAGGTCGGTGGCGAGAGACTCCCCCACCCCGAACCCTTCGACCGGAGCACCGTCCCACCGCGCCCTGGACAGCAGCCAGGCGCCGACGGCGAGGGAGCCCGGGAGCGGGCGCCGCGGTGCGGGGGCTCCGGCGGGCGCCTCACCCAGGCGCACGGTCAGATCGACGCCGAACCCGGCGAAGGAGCCGGCCGAACCAGGGAGGAAGGACCCCCGCTCCTCCGGTCCTGCGGGCCCGGCCACGATGAGCAGACCGGGCCGGGCTGCGGCGAGGACTCCCAGCGCGTCGAGGCTCGCGTTCCTCGCGGCATCGAGCTCGGGCCCGGCTCCCGCGGCCACCTCGGGGACCAGGATCGGCGGACAGGGACAGACGGCGGCGGCGACAAGCATGCCGGCCAGCGTACTCAGTCGCAGCCGCACCCCGGGGTGGCGGCCGGGGCCAGCGGGGCGGGTGCGCCGATGCCGGGCAGGCCCAGCATGACTCCGGCGGGCCGGTCGGCCGGGGTCGCGGTGCGCTTCGCCCAGGCGTCTCCCGACCGGGTGCGCCGGACGCCCAGCGGCGCTCCCTCGGCGAGCAGGTGGTGCGGGGCGGCGTAGGTGACCTCGACGGTCACCACGTCCCCGGGGCGTACGTCCTCGGCCGGCTTGGTGAAGTGGACCAGGCGGTTGTCGGGCGCGCGGCCGGAGAGCCGGTGCGTGGCACCGTCCTTGCGGCCCTCGCCCTCGGCGACCATGACCTCCAGGACGCGGCCGACCTGCTTCTTGTTCTCCTCCCAGGAGATCTCCTCCTGGAGGGCGGACAGGCGCATGTAGCGCTCCTGGACGACCTCCTTGGGGATCTGCCCCTCCATGTCGGCGGCCGGGGTCCCGGGACGCTTGGAGTACTGGAAGGTGAAGGCGTTCGTGAAGCGGGCCTCGCGCACGGCGTGCATGGTCTGCTCGAAGTCCTCCTCGGTCTCCCCGGGGAAGCCGACGATGATGTCGGTGGAGATGGCGGCGTCCGGCATCGCGGCGCGCACCTTCTCGATGATCCCGAGGAAGCGCTCCTGGCGGTACGAGCGGCGCATGGCCTTGAGGATCGTGTCCGAGCCGGACTGCATCGGCATGTGCAGCTGGGGCATCACGTTCGGCGTCTCGGCCATCGCCGCGATCACGTCGTCGGTGAAGTCGCGCGGGTGGGGCGAGGTGAAGCGGACACGCTCCAGGCCCTCGATCGAGCCGCAGGCCCGCAGCAGCTTGGAGAAGGCCTCGCGGTCGCCGATGTCGGAACCGTAGGCGTTCACGTTCTGACCGAGCAGGGTGATCTCGCTCACCCCCTCGGCGACGAGGGCCTCGATCTCGGCCAGGATGTCGCCGGTGCGGCGGTCCTTCTCCTTGCCCCTCAGCGCGGGGACGATGCAGAAGGTGCAGGTGTTGTTGCAGCCCACGGAGATCGACACCCACGCGGCGTACGCGGACTCGCGACGGGTGGGCAGCGTCGAGGGGAACGCCTCCAGGGACTCGGCGATCTCGACCTGCGCCTCCTCCTGGACCCGGGCACGCTCCAGCAGCACCGGCAGTTTGCCGATGTTGTGCGTACCGAAGACGACGTCCACCCAGGGGGCCCGCCGGACGATGGTGTCGCGGTCCTTCTGCGCCAGGCAGCCGCCCACGGCGATCTGCATCCCGGGGCGCTTCGTCTTCATCGGTGCGAGACGGCCCAGGTTGCCGTAGAGCTTGTTGTCGGCGTTCTCGCGGACCGCACAGGTGTTGAAGACGACGACATCGGCGTCGCCGTCGGATCCCTCGGGGGCGCGCACGTATCCGGCGCCCTCCAGCAGACCCGACAAACGTTCGGAGTCGTGGACGTTCATCTGGCACCCGTAGGTGCGCACCTCGTAGCTCTTCTGGACGTCCACTGCTTCGCTCCGGTTGCCGCTGGTCATGGAACAAGGGTAGGCGGTGGCCGGGGCCCGACCGTACGCCCGGAGCCTCAGCAGGGGAGCAGCGCGAGCCGTCCGGGACGGACAGCGGGACCGGGGGCTGTTGAACGAATCGCTCCGGTCTGTTTCTATGCTGATCCTTCCGCCCTCGAAAGGTTCACGTGATGGTCCTCTCCCTCCTCCGCAGCAGGCGATCCAAGACGGCCTCCGGCGGTGGTGCGAGATTCACCTTTCCCGTGCCTCCCGGGGCTGGAACGGTCACCTGCGAGGTCGTCGACCCCATGGGGCAGCCGCTCAGCGGAGCCGAGATCACGATCAAGTCCCAGGACTCGGCCCGGACCGCGGCGAAGGGAACCACCGACCTGTTCGGTTTGTTCGTCGCCGCTCTGCCCACGGGCGACTACCGCCTGCTCATGACGGCCGAAGGCATGCAGCCGGCCAGCTGGGCCTTCGACATCGCCGCGGGCGAGACCCTGTCGATGGGCCGCGTGCAGCTGGACGTCGCCCGGCAGCTGGAACCCCCGGCGCCCGGCACCTGGCTCTTCGACCCGCCGCACACCGCGATCCGCTTCATCGCCAAGCACGTCGGCATGGCCAATGTGCACGGCCGCTTCACCTCCTTCGAGGGCGGCGTCCGGGTCGCACCGTCCGTCGAGGACTCCCAGGTCGAGATACGCATCGACGCTTCGAGTATCTCCACCGGCAACAAGACCAGGGACAACCATCTGCGGTCGGCCGACTTCCTCGATGTGGAGAACTACCCGTACCTCCATTTCGTCAGCAGGCGGTTCGTCTACCGGGGCGGCAACAACTGGACCGTCCAAGGCGGGCTGACGATGCACGGCGTGAGCCGCTCCGTCTCCCTGGACACGCAGTACCTGGGCGCGGTCAACGGTGGTTACGGCGAGGAACTGCGCTGTGCGGCGCGAGCCACCGCCGAGCTGCACCGCGAGGACTACACCCTGAACTGGCGCAACATGCTCGCCCGCGGCATCGCCATCGTCGGGCCCACGATTCAGCTGGAGCTGGACATCCAGACCATGTTCCAGGGCCCCGACACCCCGACCCCGCCGGAGTAAGGGCGCTCCGCCCCTCCCTGGCCGTCGGGGACGGCGGAGTGGCAGGATCGCACCATGTTGCACGCACTGTCCCGGCCCGGCCGGCGGCGCACCCTCCAAGGGGGCGCCGCCGCCGTGGCCGTGCTCGGACTGCTGCTGTGGTGGGTGCTCCCGATCGGCGAGGAGGAACCGAGCGGTTCGCTCACCTTCTCCACCGGCGTACGGAGCGGGGTGTACCAGCGCTACGGCCAGCGGCTGGAGGGCGCGCTCGCCAAGGACATGCCCAAGGTGTCGATACAGCTGCAGACCAGCGAGGGGTCGCAGCAGAACATCGAACGGGTCGCGGCGGGCGAGGCCGACTTCACGATCGCCACCGCCGACGCCGTGGCCACCTACCTGCAGAGCGGGAAACCGGGCGGTGAGCGGCTGCGCGGCTGCGTCCGTCTCTACGACGACTACGTCCAGCTGATCGTCCCCCGGGACTCCGATATCCGTGAGGTCGCCGATCTGCGAGGCAAGCGGGTCGGTGTGGGGCAGACCGGGTCGGGGGTGCTGCTCGTCGCGGACCGGCTGATGAACGCGGCGGGCGTCGACCCGGAGAATGACATCACTCCCGTCCGGGCCGGGATCGACACGATGCCGGCGAGGCTGGTGGACGGGCGGCTGGACGCCTTCTTCTGGTCCGGCGGGCTGCCGACCGGAGCGGTGGAGGACCTCTCGGAGAAGTTCGCGATCCGGCTGGTCCCGCTGGACGAAGCGCTGATCACCGAGCTCCAGTCGGCCGGCGGGTCCACGCGCTACTACCGCTCGGCCGTGATGCCGGCCGACGCCTATCTGCACGCGCAGCAGGGGCAGGCCGTGCGGACGGTCGCGGTCTCCAATCTGCTGATCACCACGGACCGCACGGATCCGCTGACGACCGAGGCGTTCACCCGGACCGTGATCGACAGCCGGGACAGGATCGGCCGCGAGGTCCACTCGGCACAGCTGGTGGACCTGCGGACCGCGATCTACACCGATCCGCTGCCGCTGCACGAAGGAGCCAGGCGCTACTACCGCTCGGCCAAGCCCTGACGGTCCGCACGGGTCTCACACCTGCGGAGTGTTGCGCGGCACCGTGACCGTGACCCGCAGGCCGTGCGGCTCGTGCGTTTCGTAGCGGATCGATCCGCCGCCCGCCGCGAGCAGAGCGCGCGAGATCGAGAGGCCGAGTCCTGATCCCTTGACGTTCTGGTGCCGCCCGCTGCGCCAGAAGCGGTCACCGACGCGCTCCAGCTCCTGCTCGGTCAGCCCGGGTCCCCGGTCGGCGACGGCGACCGTGGCGCCCTCTCCGTCGGATCCCGCCGTGACCCGGACCTCCTGACCCTCGGGGGTGAATTTCAGCGCGTTGTCGATGACGGCGTCCAGTGCACTGGACAGGGCGATCGGATCCGCCCAGCCGGTCACCGCGGACACCCCGTCCAGCGTCAGACGTACACCCCTCTCCTCGGCCAGCGGACGCCATGAAGCGACCCGTTCGGCGGCGAGGGCGGCAATATCCGTGAGCTGGAGATCCGCCTCGGTGTGCTCGGCCAGCGCCAGGTCCAGCAGGTCGTCCAGGACCTGCGCGAGACGCTTGCCTTCCGTACGGACCGAGGCGATCTCCTCGTTGCCCTCGGGAAGTTCCAGGGCGAGGAGCTCGATCCGGAGCAGGAGCGCGGCCAGGGGGTTGCGCAGTTGGTGCGAGGCGTCGGCCACGAAGGCGCGTTGCTGCTCCAGCACGTCCTCGACGTTGTCGGCCATCTCGTTGAAGGAGCGGGCCAGCCGGCGGAGCTCCGAAGGTCCGCCCGACGTGACGACACGCGACCTCATCCGGCCGCTCGCTATGTCGTGGGCGGCGGCGTCCAGGACCCGTACGGGCAGGAGCACCCACCCGGTCAGACGGAACGCGGCGCCGACCGCCACCAGCAGGGCCACGGCCTCGCCGAGGGCGATGAGCAGCCAGCCGCGCAGCGTCCGGGAGCGCATGTCTCCGGTGGGCGAGTCGGTCACGACCACGGCGATCACGTCTCCGTCGCGTACGACGGGGGACGCGACGACGATCCGGCCGTTCTGCCAGGGCCAGACCTGGGGCGGATCGTGGGAGCGGCGGCCCAGGAGGGCCTCCGCGAAGGCCTCACGGCCTTCCCCCTCGGTGGGCAGGGCCCAGGAGGTGGGGGCCTTGGCCAGGGCCCTGTCGTCCCGGTAGAAGACCCCGACCCGGATCCCGTACACCGATTCGTAGGCCTCGAGTTCGGTCTGCAGGATCCGCTGCCGCTCCTCGGCGCCCCGGACGGGCTCGTCGACGAACTGGGCCAGCGCGCCGAACCGTGCGGTGTCGTCGATGCGGTCGATGACGACCCGCTGCTGTTCGGCGGCGGCCTCGCGCACGGCCAGCGGGAAGCCGAGGGCGAGCAGCACGGCGCTCATCAGGATGATGAGCAGGGGGAGCAGGCGGGTGCGCACGGGGAGCGTCGATTCCTCAGGCCGGCGGGGGGACGAGCCGGTAGCCGACGCCTCGTACGGTCTCGATCAGTGCGGGAAGCCGCAGCTTGGAACGCAGCGACGCGATGTGCACCTCGAGGGTGCGTCCCGTCCCCTCCCAGCTGGTCCGCCACACCTCGCTGATGATCTGTTCCCGGCGGAAGACCACACCGGGGCGCTGTGCGAGCAGCGCGAGCAGGTCGAACTCCTTGCGGGTGAGCTGGACTTCCTGGTCCTCGACGCTGACCTTGCGGGTGGGCAGCTCGATGCGGACGGGACCGATCCGCAGGGCCGCGAGCGGGGTCGGCCCGGTGTCCTCCCCCGCGGTCCCACGCCGGGCGACGGCGTGGATCCGGGCCAGGAGCTCGCCGGTGTCGTACGGCTTCACGACGTAGTCGTCGGCGCCGAGGTTGAGTCCGTGGATCCGCGAGCGGACGTCGGAGCGCGCGGTCACCATGATCACCGGGATCGCCGAGCGCTTGCGGATCTTGCCGCACACCTCGTAGCCGTCCTGGTCGGGCAGACCGAGATCCAGGAGTACGACGCCGAAGGGCTCCTTGTCGGCGGGCAGCAGCGCCCGCAGGGCCTCCTCGCCGCTGCGGGCGTGCACGACCTGGAAACCGTGCCGTGCGAGCACAGCGGACAGAGCAGCCGCGACGTGGTCGTCGTCCTCGACGAGCAGCAGCCTCATGGCCCCCCTGTTTCCTTCGTGTCCAGACATGTTCTTCGTACGTGACGGCGACGGACGGTGCGTGACGGTCCACCGGTGTTCCACCTGGCGGACCTTGCCGTACAGCAGCGATTCACGTCATTCCCGTACCAGGCATCCACGCTGATGACAGGTGTGTCAGTCAAGTCCCTCCCCGTTACCACCAGGTTTCCGTTACCCACCCGGTACTCCGGCGAGCGTCCCGTGGCGTCCCGTTCACGTGGTGTGTCCGGTTGCGGCCGGATCGTTATGCTCAATTCTCGCTCAGATGTAATGACGCTGGTAGCACTGCGTCTCTAGGGTCCTCCTAACCGAGGAGGACGGAGCATGAAGCCGATGAGCGGAGTTTCAGTGACCAAGGCCGCCGAGGATGCCGCACCCGCGGGTGACGACCTTGTCGTACTGAGCAACGTCAACAAGCACTTCGGCGCGCTGCATGTGCTCCAGGACATCGATCTGACCATCGCCAGCGGCGAGGTCGTCGTAGTCATCGGACCCTCCGGGTCCGGGAAGTCCACGCTGTGCCGCACGATCAACCGCTTGGAGACCATCGACTCGGGCGCGATAACGATCGACGGCAAGCCGCTGCCCCAGGAGGGCAAGGAGCTGGCCAGACTGCGTGCCGATGTCGGCATGGTCTTCCAGTCGTTCAATCTCTTCGCGCACAAGACGGTGCTCGAGAACGTGATGCTGGGCCAGGTCAAGGTCCGCGGGACCGACAAGAAGACCGCCGAGGAGAAGGCCCGGGCCCTGCTCGACCGCGTAGGGGTCGGTGTGCAGGCGGACAAGTACCCCGCGCAGCTCTCCGGCGGCCAGCAGCAGCGCGTCGCGATCGCCCGTGCGCTGGCGATGGACCCGAAGGTCATGCTCTTCGACGAGCCCACGTCGGCGCTCGACCCGGAGATGATCAACGAGGTGCTCGAGGTCATGCAGCAGCTGGCCCGGGAGGGGATGACCATGGTCGTCGTCACCCACGAGATGGGCTTTGCCCGTTCGGCCGCGAACCGCGTGGTCTTCATGGCGGACGGGAAGATCGTCGAGGAGGCGACTCCCGACTCGTTCTTCAGCAATCCGCGCAGCGACCGGGCCAAGGACTTCCTGTCGAAGATCCTGCACCACTGATACCGATGACCTACGACGACTCACGACACGAGGATTGTTGACATGAAGCTCCGCAAGTCGGCCGCCGTTGCGGCCATCGCTGTGCTCGCCCTGACCGCGACCGCGTGCGGCGGCAAGGAAGGCTCCGCCGGCGACAAGCCGTCGGGCGTCAAGCCGGGTTCGTCGGAAGCCCCGAAGCTGCCGACGTACACCGTCGCGACCGGTGTCGACCTGGACTCGCCCGTCTTCAAGGAGGCGAAGAAGCGCGGCAAGCTGATCATCGGTGCCAAGGCCGACCAGCCGTACCTCGGCTTCGAGGACCAGTCGACCAAGGAGCGCTCCGGCTTCGACATCGAGATCGCCAAGATGATCGCGGCCGACCTCGGCTTCTCGGAGAAGCAGATCGAGTGGAAGACCGTCGACTCCGGCATCCGTGAGACGGCCATCTCCAAGGGCCAGGTCGACTACTTCGTCGGCACCTACACGATCAACGACGAGCGCAAGAAGCAGGTCGGCTTCGCGGGCCCGTACTACAAGGCCGGCGCGGACCTGCTGGTGCGCAAGGACGAGACCTCCATCACCGGCAAGGAGTCGGTGAAGGACAAGAAGGTCTGCTCGATCGTCGGTTCCACGCCGCTCCAGGAGATCAAGAAGCCGGAGTACGGCGCTCAGGTCGTCGAGCTGGCCAAGTACTCGGACTGCGTGCAGCAGCTCCTGACCAAGCAGGTCGACGCCGTCACCACCGACGACTCGATCCTCAAGGGCTACGCCGCCGCCAACTCCGGCAAGCTGAAGGTCGTCGGCAAGCCGTTCACGGACGAGCCCTACGGCATCGGCCTGGACAAGGCCGACAAGACGCTCCGCGAGGCGATCAACAAGTCGCTCGAGACGCACGTCCAGGACGGCACGTACCAGAAGATCTACGAGGCGACCCTGGGTCTGTCCGGTTCGGAGTTCACCGAGCCGCCGGCCATCGAGCGCTACTGACCCGGTTCAGTCGCTGACGTCCCGTCACTGACGCCATCCCGCGTGAGTGAAGCGTCCCGTACGCCGCCGTAATTGAGCACGCCGGCGTACGGGACGCCCCTCCCCCCTGCCCTGATGCCGCTGACCGCCGACGCGGAGACCCCATGAACGTATTGCTCGACAACTTCCCGGAATTCCGCGACGGCTTCATAGGCACTGTGTCGATCACCGTCATCAGTTCGGTCATCGCCCTTGTCCTGGGTGTCGCCGTCGCCGGCTGCCGGGTGTCCCCCGTACCACCGCTGCGCATCTTCGGCACCGCCTGGGTGACCCTGTTGCGCAACACCCCGCTGACCCTCCTCTTCCTGATCTTCTTCTTCGTGGTGCCGGAGATCCTCTTCCCGGGGATGAGCCCCTTCCTGCTCGGCTCCCTGGCACTCGGCTTCTACACCTCCTCCTTCGTGTGCGAAGCGGTCCGTTCGGGCATCAACACCGTCCCCCTGGGGCAGGCCGAGGCCGCGCGCTCCATCGGAATGACGTTCGCCCAGACCCTGCGGATCGTGGTTCTCCCGCAGGCCACCAGGTCCGTCATCCCGCCGCTGAGCAGCATCTTCATCGCTCTCACGAAGAACTCGGCGATCGCCGGAGCCTTCAGCGTCACCGAACTCTTCGGCTGGCAGAAGCTGATGAGTGACCGGGGCTACGAGATCACGCCCGTCTTCATCTGGGTGGCCCTCGGCTACCTGGTCGTCACGTTCGCCATCAGCGGTCTCTTCCGGCTGCTGGAGCGCCGCATGGAGGTCGCCCGATGAGCGCCAGCGTTCTCTACGACGCACCGGGCCCCAAGGCCGCTGTCCGCAACCGGATCTACGCCGTGGTCGGAAGCCTGGCGATCCTGGCCCTGATCGCGGTCAGCGTGGTGCGACTGTCCGACAAGGGGCACCTCGCCCCCGAGATGTGGGACATCTTCAACTACGCGGGCATCCGGCAGAACATCGGCGACGCCGTGCTCGCCACCCTCAAGGCCTTCGGTCTGGCGGCAGTCGGGTCACTGATCCTCGGCGTGCTGCTGGCCGTGGGCCGGCTCTCCGACCACAGGCCGGTCCGCTGGTTCGCCACCACGTTCATCGAGCTCTTCCGCTCGATCCCGCTGCTGATCACCATCTACGCCATCTGGGTCGGCTTCCTCACCGACTACTCGATGTGGGCCCTGGCCCTCGGACTGTCGGTCTACAACGGCTGCGTCCAGGCCGAGGTACTGCGTGCGGGCGTCAACTCCGTGCCCCGGGGCCAGAGCGAGGCCGCGTACGCCCTCGGGATGAGCAAGACTCAGGTCATGGTCACCGTGCTGATGCCCCAGGCGATCCGCGCGATGCTGCCGACGATCATCAGCCAGCTGGTGGTGACCCTCAAGGACACCTCGCTCGGCTTCATCATCCTGTACCCGGAGCTGCTCCAGACGGCACGTCTGATCGCCTCCAACACGCAGGTCAACTCCCAGTACCCGTACGTCTCGACCATCGCCGTCATCGGCACGATCTACGTGGCGATGTGTCTGCTCCTGTCGGCGCTCGCCACCTGGATCGAGAAGCGCGGACGGCGGGCCAAGACCGGCATCGCGGTGGCTCCCGCCGCCGAGACGCCGGGCGTCCCTGCCGCCGGCAGCACCTCGGGCCCCCTCCCCGAGGACGGCCCCGCAGGCGGCCCCTCAGGCGGCCCCGAGGAGATCGGCAAGACCGACAAGACGAACTGACGGGCCACGCGCCGAACAGCTCCCGCGAGAGGTGACGCGCGCGTATCCCCGTCCTCCAGTCCAGGGCAGCCCGCCGGTACACCGGCGGGCTGCCCTGGTTTCCTGAGCCGCGCCGGCTCTTCCCGCGCCCGCGCGCGAGGGCACCCGGGCTCCTGGGACGGCGGAGGCTCGGGAGCTGCACGGGTTGCGTGGGGCGGCGACGTGGGCACCCCGTCACCCCGTCGCTTGACGCAGGCAGCGGCAGTGGGTTGCATTCGTTCTGTGATCGCGTCCCGAAGCACCGCCGCCGCGCCTCCTCCCCGCCCTGCGAGCTCCACGGCCCCCGCTGCCCCCATTCCCTTCGCGACGGCCTTCGCGAACCGCACGATCGGCACCGGAGGGTTCACGACGTGGACCCGGTGATCGTCGTCGGCGCCGGGCCCGTCGGCCTGGCGCTGTCGCTGGCCCTCGCGGCGCAGGGTGTTCCCACCGTCCTGCTCGACGAGGGGCCGGGAGAGGAAGACCCGCGTCCCGCCCGCACCGTCGTGCTGCGCGAGGACACCGCGGACCTGGTGGAAAGGCTCGGCTGCTCGACACTCAGGGACGAAGGGCTGCGGTGGGCCGGCTGGCGGTCGGTGCGGCGTAAACAACTGGTGCGGGCGGTCCCGCTCGGCGAGGAGGACGGCATCGTTCCGCTGCCCTCGCCCGTCCATCTGCCCCAGCACGCGCTCACCGGAGGGCTGCGGGCCGCAGTCGTCGCGCAGGACCTGGTCACCATGGTGCCGTTCAGCAGGATCGACGCCCTGGAGCAGGATCCCCACGGCGTCACGGTGCACACCCGGGAGCCGGGATCGACCTGGTGGCGCGGGAGTTACCTGGTGGGCTGCGACGGCGCCCGGTCCACCGTACGCAAGCTCCTGGACATCAGGTTCCCCGGCCGTACGGCGGTGGAACGGCACGCGGTCGCGGCCCTCCGCGCACAGCTGCCCTGGCCCGGCGAGGCCCTGCTGCACCGGGCCCCGCCCTGGCGTACGGGTGGTGCCGAAGTCACCGCGCGGCCACTGCCCGACGGGGTCTGGCGGCTGGACTGGCTTCTGCCACCGCGCGGCGAACTCGTCACTCCCGACGCCCTGATCACCCGGATCCGGGACACCCTCGAGGGCTGGTGCGGTGAGACGCCGGCCTATGAACTGCTGGACACCGGCGTGTACACCCTGCACCACCGGCTGGCCAGGCGGTGGCGGTCCGAGCGTGCCTTCCTCGCGGGGGACGCCGCCCACCTGCTGGGCGCGCTCGGCACACAGGGCCTGGACGAGGGGATGCGCGACGCCGAGAACCTCGCCTGGAAGCTGGCGCAGGCCTGGCACCAGGGCGCCTCCGACCTCCTGCTCGACAGCTACCAGGCCGAGCGCAGAGCCGCGGTGGCAGCCCGGCTTCGCGCCGCCGACCAGTCGCTTCCGATACTGCGGGGCGGGGCGGGCCTCCGGACTCTGGTACCCGGCGCCGCGCGCGGGCACGACACCTTGCTGGCTGATGGCCATCTGGGATGCGGGCCCCTGGGCGCGCCCCCTTCGTACGCGCACTCCCCCCTCTCACCTCCACACGCCGAGGCGCACACGGCCGTGGGTACGGCTCCCGGCGCACCGGTCGTCGATGTGCGGGTGACCGCACCCGACGGGGGGACGGTGCGGTTGCGCGAACGGCTGGGCCTGGGGCACCTGCTGGTGATCCTGGTCGCTCCGGGCACCGGGGTGTGGGACAGGCGCCACTGGCTGACCGCGGGGGTCATGCCCCGGCTCGTCGACGCCGTGGACGCCCTCCCGGTGAAGGCGGAGCTGCTGGTGACCGAGAGCTACCCGGGGGCAACGGCCCATACGGTGCTGTTGGTCAGGCCGGACGGGCATCTCGTGGCCGCCTTCAGCGGGGTGCGGCCCGCCGAGCTCCTCGCGGCGGCCGACGCGGCGTGCGGGGGTGGTTCGGACACGGCGCACGACGGCCAACCGCGCGCTACCGCAAGCTCCGACCGGACCGCGGACGTCAATTGACCGCCGCAGGCGCACATGGTGTACTCCAGATCATGACCGACACCGATGTGCGCCTGTGGCGGCGGGTCCATATGGACCTTCTCCGCTATGCGGGCTGCGTGTGTCGCCCGTCCTGCTGAATCGCCTCTCCCGGCACGCCCAGCTGTTCCCGCCCGGCCGTGCTTCCACGCGAACTCTCAGGACGGTCCCTGTGCCTTCTTCTCCTCTGCCCTCTTCTTCCCTGCCCGCGCCCGCCGTCGACACCCCCACCGAGCCGCCGGCGCCGACCGCAGCGGAACTGCTCGACTTCGTCCGCCGGACCGCGCAGGACAGCGCCCTCGTCGCCTCGCTCCCCCTCGATCCCGAGGGACGCACCTGGCTCCGGCTCGACGGTCCCGGCGGCAGCGAAGCCTGGCTGATCGGCTGGCCTCCCGGTACCGGAACCGGCTGGCACGACCACGCCGATTCGACGGGTGCGTTCACCGTAGCCGCAGGCGCCCTCCGGGAACACTCGTTGGCCGCCCGGCTTCCCACCGACGGCTGGAAGACCCTCGAACTGAGCGAGGGCATCGACCGGACCCGGCTCCTGGCGACCGGCCGGGGCAGGGCCTTCGGCCGGCACCATGTCCACGAGGTCCTCAACGAGTCCGGCCACGAGCACGCCGTGTCGGTACACGCGTACCACCCGCCCCTGCCGCAGATCCGCCGCTACAGCCGTACGGGAGCGGTGCTGCGCCTGGAGCAGACCGAGCGCCCCGAGGACTGGCAGTGAGCGCCGGGGACCAGGGCCCTGGGGGACCGCAGGGCATCGATCAACTGCTCGCCCGGGTGCGGTCGGGTTACGAGCGGGTCGGCCCCGCTGAGGCGGCAGCGGCAGCTGCCGAAGGTGCGCTGCTGGTCGACATCCGCTATGCGGCGCTGCGCGAGAAGGACGGCCTGATCCCCGGAGCCCTGGTGGTCGAGCGCAACGAGCTGGAGTGGCGGCTGGATCCTCGGGGCAGCCACCGTGCCCCGCAGGCGGTGAGCCATGACCTGCGGATCGTGGTGATCTGCAACGAGGGCTACGCCTCGAGCCTCGCGGTGGCCTCCCTGCGCCGACTGGGTCTGCACAGGGCCACGGATCTGACCGGCGGTTTCCAGGCCTGGCGCGCAGCCGGGCTCCCGGTCTCCCTCCGACCGTAAACGCACTCCGACGGAACAGCCGGTGGCACTGTCACCGGCTGTTCGACTGTTCGGCTCCACGCGGCACCGAATGGCTCCCGACCCCACCCGAACGCTGCTCTCCGGTGGAGCAATCGCCGCGCGCGACGGACATTCGCCTCATCACTGAGGATCGGAATGTACGGAGATGTCGCGCCGATGGAAACCGCTCAGCTCAGCCCGGACCGACTCGACGCACAGGTATCCCGGCTCCACGACACCGACGCCTGGCAGCACATTGTCACAGGCTGGGAGCGCACCGCCCCGGAGCCCTCACCCCCCGCATCCGGACCGGGCGGTGCGTCCCGGGCCGCGTACCCGGCCGACTGGCGGGACCTGCTGTCCGTACCCGTCGACCGGCTCATCGAGGACTCGCTGCGGACGCTGCCCGCGCGGCAACCTCAGGAGCGTCCTCTCCCCGGGCGTCTCGGCGCGGTGCTGCCCGAGCGGCTGCACGCGTGGCGCCGCGTCGGACAGCCCGATGTCCGTCCGTCCGTCCACCTCGGCTACGCCCGGCAGATCCTGACCGAGTGGGGGTGGCAGAACACCCCCTACCGCCTGCGCGATGCCCGTGGCGCCCGCTGCCTCTGCGGGGCCATGCTGACGGCCCACCGGCTCGGCTACGGATCGCTCGACACCGTCGACCGCGCCGGCGCCTGGCTCATCACCGAGTTGCGCTCGGTGGGCTGGACCGGCCTGATCGGCCCCTGGAACCGTCAGCCGGGCCGTACCGCCGCAGACGCTCTGGGGCTGATCGACGCCACCATCCGCCGGGCCTCCCTCGCAGGGCACTGAGCTCGACCGTGGGGCTCCCCGGCCCGCAGGTGGCCGCTCCCTCGAGCGGACTGACCCGGTCGGCGGCCGAGCGCAGCCACCGACGGTGGCCGCGGCCGCGGTGGCCCCCTCCGTCACCGCGGCGCCGGCCTGCCTCCCCCGGCGCCGGTCAGAAGGGCTCGTCCAGCCCTTCCGTGTCCTCCCCCTCCGCCTCGATCGCCTGGCGCACCACGCGCAGGGCCATCCCTTCGCCGTAACCCTTGCGGGCGAGCATGCCCGCGAGCCGACGCAGACGCTTGTCACGGTCCAGCCCACGGGTGGAGCGGAGCTTCCGCGCGACCAGCTCCCTGGCGGTCTCCTCCTCCTGCTCGAGGTCGAGCTGCCCTACCGCCTCGTCGATCACCGCCGGGTCCACCCCCTTGGTCCGCAGCTCGCGCACGAGGGCACGACGGGCCAGCCCTCTGCCGTGGTGACGGGACTCGACCCAGGCGTCCGCGAACGCCGCGTCGTCGATCAGCCCCACGTCCTCGAACCGCGAGAGCACTTCCTCCGCCGCCTCGTCGGGAATCTCCCGCTTACGCAGCGCGTCAGCCAACTGCTTACGGGTGCGCGGGGTCCCGGTCAGCAACCTGAGACAGATATTGCGCGCCTGCTCGACCGGGTCTCGCGGTTCCCCTCTCTCGGCCCTCGACGAGGAAGGGGAACCGCTGTCTGTGGAACGGGAGCGGGAACGACGGCCCGCCCCCTCGCCGAACCCGGCCCTCCGGCCGGGCTCCGGGGTGCCCCGGGACGGCTCTGCGGCGTACTCGGGGCCGGGCCCCCCACCTGCGTCGGTGTCCGGCCATTCCGTGCGGCGCGTCACGGCCTAGCTCTTGGCCGCTGCGGTCTTGGCGGGCTTCGCCTTGGCGGCCGGGGCGGGTACCGACTTGGCCGCCCCGTCGGCCGGAGCACTCGCGGCAGCGGCTGCGGGCTCCGCCACGGCTTCCTCCGGACGCACACCGACGCCGAGCTTGTCGAGGATCTTCTTCTCGATCTCGTTGGCCAGGTCGGGGTTGTCCTTGAGGAAGTTGCGGGAGTTCTCCTTGCCCTGGCCGAGCTGGTCGCCCTCGTACGTGTACCAGGCGCCGGCCTTGCGGACGAAGCCGTGCTCCACGCCCATGTC
>NZ_JBEOVL010000030.1:0-91654 GCF_040295485.1 Streptomyces sp. NPDC002793
TCAGCCGAAGGCCGCCTGCGTGTACCGCAGTTACCAGCCCGAGTGATCAAGTACGACGGACCGTTCGGACCCCGAGGTTAAAGATCAAGCTAGTAGCGCTGGTTGAGATAGCCGAGCAGCTCGTGGTGCAGCAGTCCGTTGGACGCCGCCGCGTTGCCACCGCCCGGGCCGGAGACCCCGTCCAGGCTGGTGAACTGCCCACCCGCCTCCTGGACGATGATCGCGTTCGCCGCCATGTCCCAGAGGGAGAGCTCCGGCTCCGCGCAGATGTCCACGGAACCCTCCGCGACCATCATGTACGGCCAGAAGTCCCCGTAGCCACGCGTGCGCCAGCAGGCCCGGGTCAGATCCATGAAGCCGTCGAGCCGGCCCTGCTCCTCCCAGCCGGTCATCGAGGCGTACGCGAACGACGAGTCCGCGATCCGCTCGACCTTCGAGACGTGCAGCCGGGTCGCGGACGTCAGGCTGCGGCCGGAGAAGGCGCCGGCGCCCTTCGCCGCCCACCAGCGGCGGTTCAGCGCGGGGGCCGACACCACGCCGACCACCGGCTGGAAGCCGTCCTCGCCCGCCTCCATCAGCGAGATGAGGGTCGCCCAGACGGGGACGCCCCGCACGTAGTTCTTGGTGCCGTCGATCGGGTCGATGACCCAGCGTCGCGGCCCCGTGCCCTCGATCCCGTACTCCTCGCCCAGGATCGCGTCGCGTGGGCGGGCCCGGTGCAGGTGCCCGCGGATCAGCTCCTCCGCGTGTTTGTCGGCCTCGCTCACCGGGGTCATGTCCGGCTTGGTCTCGACCTTGAGGTCCAGAGCCTTGAACCGGTCCATCGTCGCCGCGTCGGCGGCGTCCGCCAGCACGTGGGCAAGGCGCAGATCATCGTGGTAGTCGGGCATGCCGTCACAGTATCCACCGCCACCCGCCCGGGCTACACGGCCCCGCGTGGCCCCGGCCCTGCCGAGCCGGGGCCGGCCGTGCGTGGACCCTTGACAGCCACCCCGGGCGCATCGACTCTGACCGCAGGTCCCCGGGGTGGGAGGCGACGATGCCATCGGCGCGAGAAGCACTGCTGGACTCCGCGCGCTCGGCGCTCTCCGAACTGCCCTGGACGGCCGTGCGCATGGTTGACGTGGCGGCGGACGCGGGTGTCTCGCGGCAGACCCTCTACAACGAGTTCGGCAGCAAGGACGGTCTGGCCCGCGCGTTGGTCCGGCGTGCGGCCGACGGGTACCTGGCCGGCGTCGAAGGGTCGCTCGGCGCTGCCGCGGAGGGGGAGTGGCCGGCGGAGCTCGTGCGCTGGACGGTCCGGGCGGCCCGCGCGGACGTCCTGGTCAGGGCCCTGCTGACGGGTGTCTGGGGAGAGCGGCTCCCCGGGCCGGGGTCGTCACCCGGCGGGTCCGGCTCCGACAGTGCACCGCCCACGCCCCTCGAGTTCCTCGTGATCGTCCGGGACCGGGCCGTGGCCGCGCTGGGGGCCGGGCGCCCGCCGCGTGACCCCGGGAGGCTGGAGCTGACCTGCGAGGTCGCGCTCCGGCTGGCCCTGTCCTACATGCTGGTGCCGACGGGGATCCCGCCGGCACCCGGGGCTCAGTGCGCCGAACCGGACAGCTGCAGCCCGATCACGCCGATGATCACCAGCGAGATCGACACCAGCTTGAGGGCGGAGACCACGTCGTCGAGGAAGATCATTCCGTAGATCGCCGTCCCCGCCGCCCCGATGCCCGTCCACACCGCGTACGCGGGGCCGACGTCGAGCTTCTTGAGGGCCATCGTGAGCAGACCGAAACTGCCGAGGGCGAACGCACAGAACGCGATCGTCGGCCAGAGGCGGGTGAATCCGTGCGAGAGCTTCAGGCACACGGCGAAACCGGTCTCCAGCAGTCCGGCGACCACGACCAGCAACCACGCCATCGTCAGGTGCCTCCCACGTAGGTGACGCTTCGTCTCGCTTGCGCGATTATGCCCTTACCAGCTCCGAGAGCTCGCAAACGTGCGCGAGTCGGGCGGTCCGGCGCTCGGCCGACGTGACTCAGTCGCCCTCGCGCCGCTCCCGGGTCGCGAGGAGCCGCCGCAGTGAGTCGAGCCGCGCCGGATCGGCGTGCCCCTCCGCGACCCACGCGTCCAGGGCGCACTCGGGCTCCTGGCCGTCATGGGTGCAGCCGCGCGGACAGTTCTCCGTACCTGGCTGAAGATCGGGGAAGGCGTTGATGACCCGGGAGGGGTCGACGTGGTGCAGACCGAACGACCGCACACCCGGGGTGTCGACCATCCAGCCACGGCCGTCCGGCAGCGGCAGGGCGAGCGCCGAGGTGGTGGTGTGCCGGCCGCGTCCCGTGACGGCGTTGACCACCCCGGTGGTCCGCCGTCGGTCCTTGGGCACCAGGGCGTTGACCAGCGTCGTCTTGCCGACACCGGAGTGCCCGACGAAGGCGGTCACCCGGTCGTTCAGCAGCTCGCGCACGTGTTCGGCGGCGTCGCCGTTCTCCAGCTCCTCGCGGCTGGTCACGATGTAGGGGACGCCCAGCGGGGTGTACGCCTCCAGGAGCTTGTCCGCCGAGGCCAGATCGGACTTGGTCAGTACGAGGAGCGGGGTCAGCCCGCCGTCGTACGCCGCGACCAGACAGCGGTCGATCATGCGCGGGCGGGGTTCGGGATCGGCGAGTGCGGTCACGATGGCCAGTTGGTCGGCGTTGGCGACGACCACCCGCTCGAACGGGTCGTCGTCGTCCGCCGTGCGGCGGAGCACCGAGGTGCGGGCACCGATCCGCACGATGCGCGCCAGGGTGTCCTTGGCGCCCGAGAGGTCACCCACCAGGGAGACCCGGTCGCCCACCACGGCGGCCTTGCGGCCCAGTTCGCGGGCCTTCATGGCCGTCACCGTACGGTCGTCGACGAGGCAGGTCAGCCTGCCCCGGTCGACGGTGAGGACCATGCCGTCCTCGGCGTCCTCGTGCTTGGGGCGCGTGTGTGTGCGGGGGCGGTTGCCCTTGGGATTGGGGCGGACGCGGATGTCGTCCTCGTCGGGGTTCTTCCCGTAGCGGCGCATGCCCTCAGCCCTCGCGCCGGCCCGTGGGGGCGCCGAGCGCCCCGGCGGACACGCCCACGGCGCCGGACGGCTCCCCGAGCATGCCGGTCCACATGTCAGGGAAGTCCGGCAGGGTCTTGGCCGTCGTACCGACGTTCTCGATCTCCACCCCCGCCACGGCGAGGCCGATGATCGCGCCCGCGGTCGCCATCCGATGGTCGTCGTACGTGTGGAAGGTGCCGCCGTGCAGCGGGCGGGGGTTGATCCGCAGGCCGTCGGCGGTCTCGGTGACGTCGCCGCCGAGGCCGTTGATCTCCTTGGTGAGCGCCGCCAGCCGGTCCGTCTCGTGCAGCCGCAGGTGGGCGACGCCGCTCAGGGTGGACGGGGAGTCCGCGAGGGCTGCGAGGGCCGCGATGCCCGGCGTCAGCTCACCGACCTCGCTCAGGTCGACGTCGATGCCGTGGACCGTGCCCGAGCCCGTGAAGGTGAGGCCGCGCTCGGTCAGCTCGCAGGCGCCACCCATCGTGGTGAAGATCTCGCGCAGCGCGTCACCCGGCTGGGTGGTCCGCAGGGGCCAGTCGGGGACGGTGACCCGACCGCCGGTGACCAGCGCGGCTGCCAGGAACGGCTGGGCGTTGGAGAGGTCGGGCTCGACCGTCAGATCGCGGCCCAGCAGGGCGGAGGGGGAGACCCGCCAGACATCGGGCTCACCGCCCGACTCCGGTTCGTCGACCTGGGCGCCGGCCGAGCGGAGCATGTCGACGGTCATCCGGATGTGGGGCATGGAGGGCAGCGCCGAGCCCGTGTGCCGCACCTCCACGCCCTGGTTGAACCGGGGCGCGGACAACAGCAGCGCGGAGATGAACTGGGAGGACGAGGAGGCGTCGATGGACACCGTGCCCCCGTCCAGTGCGCCCGCCCCGTGCACGGTCAGCGGCAGTGTCCCGCGGCCGTCGTCGTCGATCCGGGCCCCCAGGGACTTCAGTGCGCCGATCACGCCGTGCAGGGGTCGTTCGTAGGACCGCGGGTCCCCGTCGAAGTGGACGGGGCCGTCCGCTAGGCAGGCCGCGGGCGGCAGGAAACGCATCACCGTGCCGGCGTTGCCGACGTCCACCCGGGCCGGGCCGTGCAGGCCCGCGGGGATGACCCGCCAGGCCTCGCCCGAACCGTCCGGGCCCACTCCCTCCTCGATGCCGACGCCCATCGCGCGGAGCGCCTGGGCCATCAGGAGGGTGTCGCGGGAGCGGAGCGGGCGGCGCAGCCAGCCCGGCTCGGAGGACAGGGAGGCGAGGACGAGGGCGCGATTGGTGACCGACTTCGATCCGGGCACGGTGACGGTCGCGTCGACGGCCCCTGTCGCTCGGGGGGCGGGCCAGAGGGCGGGGCGCACGGAACTATCGGTCATGCCCCTCACTTTAGTGGCTCAGCGCAATCCCAGATCCTCAACAAAAAGGACGAAACCAGGGCGTAACGCGAGGGTGGTAGGGGCGGGCTCTCCTGGTCCCAGCTCTCCCGGTCCGGTCCCTCACAGCCCGAGCAGCCAGCGCCCGCCACCGATGAGCGAGCAGAGCGACACGGCGTGGAAGAGGAAGAGCCATATCGCGGCCGGCGCGTGCGTCAGCCGGGCGAGCTGGTCGGCGTCGGAGTCGGGTGCACCCCCGTGCCGCCGCTTGGACTGCAGCTCGAACGCGGGACGCACGCCGCCGAGCAGCAGGAACCAGACCACGGTGTACGCGAACGCCGACTGGACGTCCGCCGAGGTCAGCCAGGACACCAGCAGGAAGGTCGCCCCCGTGAGGATGACCGTCAGCGCACCGTACAGATTGCGGATCATCACCAGCATCACCGCCAGGAGCGCCGTCGCCAGCCACAGGAGCAGGGTGATGCGGCCGTTGGTCAGCAGCCAGGCGCCGCCCAGGCCGAGCAGGGGCGGAGCCGTGTAGCCGGCCGCCGCGGTGAGGATCATGCCGATGCCGGTGGGCTTGCCGCGGCTGACGGTCAGGCCGCTGGTGTCCGAGTGCAGCCGGATGCCGGAGAGCTGCCGCCCGGTGAGCAGGGCGATCAGTCCGTGACCGCCCTCGTGCGCGATGGTGATCGCGTTGCGGGAGAGCCGCCATATGAGGTTCGGCACCACGGCGACGAGTGCCGCCGTGGCCGTGACGACCACCAGCCACTGCTCGGGAGCGGGCTGGGTACCGAAGACGCGATCCCACAGATCGCCCAGTTCGCTGCTGTCCATGGTGCGGGTGGCTCCTTGAGGTACTCGAAGGGCTTGAGGGATCAGGGTCCACTCGACTGGCGGGTCGTGGCAGTCTGGCACTTATGTGCGGACGGTATGCAGCGAGTCGGCGGCCGGAAGATCTGGCCGGGCTCTTCGGTGTGGAGAAGTGGGAACCCACGGAGACCTTGGAGCCCGACTGGAACGTCGCGCCGACCAAGGAGGTCTACGCGGTTCTGGACCGTCCTGTGAAGGACGCGGACGACCCACGTCCGGTTCGCCAGCTGCGGGCACTGAAGTGGGGACTCGTGCCGTCGTGGTCGAAGACTCCGGAAGGGGCCGCCCGCATGATCAACGCCCGCGCGGAGACCGTCCACGAGAAGCCGTCCTTCCGCCGGCCCTTCGTGTCGCGGCGCTGCGTGCTGCCCGCCGACGGCTACTACGAGTGGGTCACCGGGGCCGACGAGCGGCAGCTGGAGGAGAAGGGGAAGAGGAAGCGTCCCCGGAAGCAGCCGTACTTCGTGACCCCCGCGGACGGCTCCGTCTTCGCGATGGCCGGTCTGTACGAGTTCTGGCGCGACCGGACACTGCCCGACGACCATCCGCAGGCCTGGTGGGTGACCTGCTCGGTGATCACCACCGAGGCGGAGACGGCCCCCCTCGCCGTGGCGCCCGCGGAAGGGCCAGGTTCGCTGGCCGACATCCATCCACGGATGCCGCTGATGCTGACCCCGGACCGTTGGGACGCCTGGCTCGACCCGTCGCGCACCGATGTCGACGAGCTGAAGGCGCTGCTCGAATCGCCGCCCGGCGGACTGATGCGGGCCTACCCGGTGGCGACCGCCGTCAGCAACGTCCGCAACAACGGCCCGGAGCTCCTGGAGGAGCTGGCCGCGCCGGAGGCGAGCACGCTCTTCTGACCCGGTACCCGGCAGGATGGCGGTGTGAGCCGTACTACAGCGACAGCGCGGAAGACCGAGAACGTCGGCACGGATGCCGGGGAGGCCAGGATCACCTGGCTCCCCGCCGAGCGGGCCCGCCTGGTGCTCGCCGTCAGCCACGGGGCGGGCGGCGGCATCGAGGCCCGCGACCTCCAGGCCCTGGCCGCCGTGCTGCCGGGCCGCCGGGTGACCGTGGCGCTGGTGGAGCAGCCCTGGAGGGTGGCCGGAAAGAAGCTGGCGCCCGCGCCCCGGACCCTGGACACCGGATGGCGGGGCCTGTGGCCGGCGCTGACGGCCCCGGGGCTCCCCGTCGTCGCCGGGGGACGCAGTGCGGGGGCCAGGGTGGCCTGCCGTACGGCGGCGGAGCTCGGCGCCCGCGCGGTGCTCGCCCTGAGTTTCCCGCTGCACCCTCCCGGGAAACCGGAGAGGTCCCGTGCGGACGAGCTGCTCGGCGCGGGCGGCCCCACCCTCGTGGTGCAGGGCGGCCGTGACCCGTTCGGCCGGCCGGAGGAGTTCCCGCGGGGTGGGCACCGGCTCGTCGAGGTGCCGCACGCGGATCACGGCTTCGCCGTCCCCAGGAAGGCGCCGCTGACCCAGGATCAGGCGATGGACCTCCTCGCCGACGCGGTGGCCGGCTGGCTGGACGGGCTCACCTGACCTCCGGCTCCGGGTGGGCCCCCACACTTCCGGCACCCGCGCAAGTCCCCCGGGAATGCGCCGCGCGGGGCGGCTGTTGTGGCTGGTGTCGGTACACCGCCGATGTCGGTGCAACGCCGTCGTACGTGGAGAGGGAGTCCGTCGTATGGGTTCGACCATCTGCCCGAGCCGCTCGAACGCCGCTGATCTCGAGTGGACGGTGCTTCACGCGGCCACGAGTACTCCGGCGCGCGCCCCGGGCGGAACCGATCGGCAGCCCGCGCGGAAGCAAGGTCGACTATTCTCCGATGCGAGCGGGTCCGGTTTCGGCTCCGCCACATCGTTGGAGGAGGTGGGTCCGGTCACTGGGACCGACACAGGGACCGACGACGGCCGTGCGCAGGAGACGACTGCCGAGCGCAACGCGCGCTTCGAGCGGGACGCCCTCGGGTATCTGGACCAGATGTACTCGGCCGCGCTGCGCATGACGCGCAACCCCGCGGATGCCGAGGACCTCGTGCAGGAGACGTACGCCAAGGCCTACGGCTCCTTCCACCAGTTCCGTGAGGGCACGAACCTCAAGGCGTGGATGTACCGCATTCTCACCAACACCTTCATCAACTCGTACCGCAAGAAGCAGCGCGAACCCCAGCGGAGCGCCGCCGAGGAGATCGAGGACTGGCAGCTGGCGCGTGCGGAGTCGCACATGTCGACCGGTCTGCGCTCGGCGGAGTCCCAGGCGCTCGACCACCTGCCGGACTCCGACGTGAAGTCCGCGCTGCAGTCGATCCCCGAAGAGTTCCGCATCGCCGTGTATCTCGCCGACGTAGAGGGCTTTGCCTACAAGGAGATCGCGGACATCATGGGGACACCCATCGGTACGGTGATGTCCCGGCTGCACCGGGGGCGCCGTCAGCTGCGCGGCATGCTTGAGGACTACGCGCGTGAGCGCGGGCTCGTCCCGGCCGGAGCCGGTGAGTCGGACGACAGGAAAGGCTCGGCCTCATGAGCTGCGGAGAGCCGCACGAGACGGACTGCTCAGAGGTTCTCGATCATCTCTACGAGTTCCTCGACCATGAGATGCCCGAGGGCGACTGCACCAAGTTCGAGGTTCACTTCGAGGAGTGCTCCCCGTGCCTGGAGAAGTACGGCCTGGAACAGGCCGTGAAGAAGCTGGTCAAGCGCTGCTGCGGGCAGGACGACGTGCCCGCCGACCTGCGCTCGAAGGTGATGGGACGGATCGACCTGATCCGTTCGGGCCAGGCCGTCCCCGAGCAGGACGTGGCCCTGGGCGGCGCCGATCGCCCGGCCGCCGCCGAATGACGGCCGCCCTGCCGCGCGTCGGTCGCTGAACCCCCGGGTCGAGTCACCCGAACGTGCTAATTCAGTCCGTTCGAAGCCTGGCCGCTCCCCAACTCGCTAGCGTGGCGCCTCCATCGACCATGCTGGGGGCGGGCGGTACGGGTGAGGGGCACACCGGGGGCGGCACGCGTCCATATCCTGTGCACGGCGGCCTGTGCCGCACTCTGCGCACTGCCGGCGCTGTCTCCCGGGGCCGCCACGCCCTGGGGCACGATCGGCCTCCTGGCCGCGCTCTACCTGGCCTGTGAACTCCCCGGCCGCTGCCGCCTCGTCGGCGGCTCCGTCCCCGTCAGTGCCGGATCGTTCTTCCCCCTGCTGCTCGCCGGGGCGTTCCTGCTGCCGCCGTCCGCCGCCGTGCTGGTCGCGGTACCCGGCGCGCTCGCCGGACGGGTGGAGCGCCCGCCCGCCGCGGCCCGCCGTGTCTGGAGGGCCGCCCAGCTCGCCCTGACCGTGGGTGCGGCCTCGTGGACCTACGCCTTCCTCGGCGGTCCCGCCACGCTCGGCGGCGGCTCGGGGGACGCCGTGCCGGATCTTCCGTACGCCCTCCTCCCCGCCTGTGCGACGGCGCTCGTCTTCAGCCTCGTGCTGGCCGCGCTGGACGGCGGCATCCTCGTCACGGCCGAGCGCGTGGCCGTCAGGCACGCCTGGCGCGGTCTTCCGGCCCGTTCCGTGGGACCGCACCTGGTGCACGCGCTCGCGGGGCTGATGATGGCCGTCCTGTGGCGCAGCTCCTACGGGCCGCTGTCCGCGCTGGTCGTCCTGCTGCCGATGTACATCTCGTGCTGGGTCTTCGCCCAGTACCACCGCCAGCACGCCGCCCACCGCGCCACGATCAGGGCTCTCGTCCAGGCGGTCGACATCAAGGACGGGTACACCCGTGGACACAGCGAGCGGGTGGGCCGTGCCTCCGAGCTGATCGCCCGTGAACTCGGCATGGAGGAGAGCCGGATGGAAGCCCTCCGCTTCGCCGGCATCCTGCACGACGTCGGCAAGCTCGGCGTCCCGACGCGGGTCCTGCGCAAGGACGGGCCGCTCACCCCCGAGGAGCGCCGCGTCATCGAACTGCATCCGGAGTACGGCCACGAGATCGTCCGGGGCATCGGCTTCCTGGACGAGGCCCGCGCCGCGATCCTGCACCATCACGAGCGACTCGACGGCAGCGGCTATCCGTACGGCCTCGCCGGCGACAGCATCCCGGAGTTCGCCCGGGTCGTCGCCGTCGCGGACGCCTTCGACGCGATGACCTCCACGCGCTCCTACCGACGGGGGCGGCCCGTCCCCGCGGCGGTGGAGGAGCTGCTGCGCTGCGCCGGAAGCCAGTTCGACCCGCGGATGGTGCACGCGCTGGCGCACGCCCTGGAGCGCCACGGCTGGTCCGCCGCGGCCAACACGGTCACCTCGGACGAGGAGCCGCCCGGGCTGCCGCACCAGCGGGCGGGGGCACGACCGCCCGCCACCGGTTCCCCGGGCCGGCGGGGACGGCAGCGGTGACCCCGGCCCACCCGCCCCCGGCCGTTCTCGTGGTCCGTGGCGCCGCACTGGCCGTCGCCGTCGTCGCGCTCGGCCACACCCTGTGGCACGGCGTCGTCGAGCCGGGCCACGCCCTCGCCTTCGGAGTCCTGGTCACGGTCGGCGAGCTGGCCCGCTGGGGCGCCCTGCCCGGGGAGCGGGAGCCCGCGCCGCTCGGGGCGGCCGGAGCACTCGCGTACGCCCTGCTCGGGCGCAGCGGCGGACAGGACACCGCGCACGGGGTCCTCCAGGTGGTCACCGTCGTCGCCGCGGCACAGCTGCTCGCCGCCGTGCCGCACATGGCGCGCGGCAGCGGCCCGGGGCCCGACCAGTCCGCCCGGCGCGTGCTGGTGGTGGCGTTCGCCGCCGTGTGTTTCCAGCCGCTCCATCATTCGGGCCGGTCGGAGCGCTGGTTCGGCGAGGGACCGTACGTCGCCCTCTTCCTGCTCGTGCTGCTGATCCTCACCGCCCTCTGCGACGCCGTCCTCACGGCCCTCACGGCGGGGACGCCCCGTCCGTACGGGCCGCAGCTCCGCGACGAACTCCGCGCGCTCAGCGGCATCGGCTCGGCCGTCTGCGCGACCGGCGCCGTGATGGCGCTCGGGGTCGCCGCCGCGGGGTTGTGGGCCCTGCCCGTCCTGTGTGTACCGCTGCTGCTCACCCAGGTCTCGTTCCGCCGGTACGCGGCCGTCCGTACGACGTACCGGCAGACCATCGCCTCGCTGGCCCGGTCCACGGAGATCGCGGGCTACACCCCGCACGGACACGCCCGCAGGGTGGCCGAACTCTCGACGGCGGTCGGGAGGGAGCTCGGGCTGGCGGGTCCGGAGCTGACCGTGCTGGAGTACGCGGCGCTGATGCACGACATCGGCCAGCTCTCGCTCGTCGACCCGGTGGCCGACGGTGCCACCGCCGTGCTCCCGGCCTCCGAGCAGCGCAGGATCGCCCTGCTCGGAGGAGCGGTGGTGCGTCAGACCGGGGTGGACCCGGCGGTCGCCGTGGTGGTGGAGCAGCAGGCCGATCCGTACCGGGAACAGCAGGCCGCAGCCAGGATCGTCCGTGCGGTCAACGCGTACGACGACCTGAGCGGGGAAGGCGTCAAGGGCCCCTTGGGGGCGCTGGAGCAGCTCAGGCTCGGCACCGGCCGCGACTACCAGCCGCAGGTGGTCGAAGCTCTGGCCAGAGTTCTGGCGCGGGGCGGTCTGACCCCGGTCGGGGCTGGGTAACCCATGGGTAATGAGCGAGCGTCCGGCCGGGCATGGTTGGATGCGAAGGAGAGCGGTAAAGAGGGTGTCCAGTCGGGACAGGCGGGAATCGTGAGGATCTTCGGGAAGGTACGGCATCGGCCGTCCGCCTCTTGGCGGCAGGCCACGGACCGCGCGTTCACGCTGATCGGCGACGGCCGGTACGAGGACGCGGGGGCGCTGCTGACGCGCGCGGCGGACCTGGAACCCTGGCTCTCCGAGTCCTGGTTCAATCTCGCGCTGCTGCACAAGTTCCGGCACGACTGGGAACAGGCGAGAGCCGCGGGCCTGCGCGCCGTCGCGCTGCTCGACCGTGGCTCAGGAGCGCCGGACTGGTGGAACGTCGGCATCGCCGCCACGGCCCTGCAGGACTGGCCGCTGGCTCGCCGGGCCTGGCAGGCCTACGGGCTGAGGGTGCCGGGCAGCGCCCAGCACAACGCGGCGGCCAACAGCGAGCCCGCGGGCATGGAGCTGGGCAGCGCGGCCGTGCGGCTCTCGCCCGAGGGTGAGGCCGAGGTCGTCTGGGGCCGCAGGCTCGACCCGGCGCGGATGGAGGTGCTCTCGATCCCGCTGCCGTCCTCGGGGCGGCGCTGGGGCGAGGTCGTCCTGCACGACGGGGTGCCGAACGGCGAGCGGGTCACGGCGGCCGGGCCGTCGTACCCGGTCTTCGACGAGATCGAGCTGTGGGCGCCCTCTCCCGTTCCCACCTGGGTGGTGCTCCTGGAGGCCGCCACCGAGGCCGACCGGGACGCGCTGGAGCAGCTCGCCTCCGATGCCGGATTCGCCGCCGAGGACTGGTCGTCCTCGGTGCGGCTGCTCTGCCGTGCCTGTTCGGAGAGCCGGATGGAGAGCGACGAGGGCCACGGTGAGCACCTGGACCCGCACGACCACAGCGAACCCGGCCACCCCGGCCCCCTGGGCCACCGCACCTCGGGCGACCTCTGGGTGCCGGAGCGTGAGTGCGGCATAGCGGCCCCCGCCGGGCTGGTGCGCGGGCTGCTGGACGGCTGGGTCGCCGACAGCCCGGACAGCCGTGAATGGCGGGATCTCGAAGAAGTCTGCTGAGCGGCGGCCGCAGGTGCCCGTAGGCTGTACGGGCACCGATTCAGGTGCGGTGGTCACGGGTTTGAGGCTTGCAGGAAGGCGTACGGCGGACATGTCGCAGCAGGAGACGGACGAGCGGACCGGTGTGGACGACGAGGGATTCCTCGTGGACACCGAGGACTGCGAGGCGCGCGAGGCCGCGCACCGGGAGCGCGGCACCTCCCGCCCGATCACGGTGGTCGGCAACCCGGTCCTGCACAAGGAGTGCAGAGACGTCACGGAGTTCGACGACGAGCTCGCGCAGCTGATCGACGACATGTTCGCCAGCCAGCGCACGGCGGAGGGCGTGGGCCTGGCCGCCAACCAGATCGGTGTCGACCGCAAGGTCTTCGTCTACGACTGCCCGGACGACGACGGGGTGCGGCACGTCGGCGCGATCTGCAACCCGGTGCTGGAGGATCTCGCGCCGGAGCGGCGCAACCTCGACGACTCCAACGAGGGCTGCCTCTCCGTGCCCACGGCGTACGCCGCGCTCGCGCGCCCCGACTACGCCGTCGTGCGCGGTCAGGACGCCCAGGGCAACGCCGTGAAGGTGCGGGGCAGCGGATACTTCGCGCGCTGCCTGCAGCACGAGACGGACCACCTGTACGGCTACCTGTACATCGACCGGCTCTCGAAGCGGGACCGCAAGGACGCGCTGAAGCAGATGGCGGAGGGTACGCCGCGTTACGAGGTCGTCCCGAACGACTGACGTCCGTACGAGGAGGGGCCCCGTCGCAAGCGGGGCCCCTCCGTGCGTCCGGTGGTGCGAGAGGCTTCGTCAACCAGCGTTATCCGGCGCGTAGTTGACGCGCGTCGACCCGTCCGCCAGGCTCGTCCCACGCTTCACTTCTCCACCTCATCGCGCAGGGAGATCCCCATGCTCAGACGTACCGCACAACTGCTGCTCGGCCTTGTCATGACCATGGCTTTCGCCATCGGTGGTGCCGTCGTCACCGCCGGCACCGCACAGGCCGACGGCTGCTACACCTGGACCCGCACCCTGTCCTCCGGAGCCACCGGCAACGACGTCACCCAGCTCCAGATCAGGGTGGCCGGCTATCCGGGATACAACTCGGTGCTGGCCGTCGACGGGTCGTACGGCCCCGCCACCAAGGCCGCCGTCCAGCGCTTCCAGTCCGCGTACGGCCTCGCCGCCGACGGGATCGCAGGACCGGCCACGCAGGCCAAGCTCTACGCGCTCCAGGACGACGACTGCACCCCCGTCAATTTCACGTACTCCGAGCTCAACACGTGCAACAGCACCTGGGCGGGCGGTGCGGTCGCCGCGGGCACGGCCAAGGCCAACGCCCTCAGCAGCATGTGGAAGCTGCAGGCGCTGCGGCACGCGCTGGGTGACCAGCCCCTCCGGGTCACCAGCGGCTTCCGGTCCACCTCCTGCAACGCGGCGGTCGGCGGAGCCACGAACAGCCGTCATCTCTACGGTGACGCCGTCGACCTCGGCGCCGGACCGCACTCGCTGTGCACCATCGCCAAGCAGGCCCGCTACCACGGCTTCAGGGGCATCCTCGGCCCGGGCTACGCCGGCCACGGTGACCACATCCACGTGAACCAGGGGCCGAGCCACTTCTGGTCGGCCTCGCAGTGCGGCATCTGACCGTACGCGCCCAGTGGTTCAGGACCCGCCGGGGTGATCGTGCGACACCCCGGCGGAGCCTCCGTCAGGCCACCTCGACCAGCTCGGCCGGGCCCCGGAAGGCGCGGCGGTAGGCGTTCGGGGTCGTTCCCAGGGAACGTACGAACTGATGGCGCAGCGCCGCGGCGTTCCCGAAGCCGGTCTGCCCCGCGATCGTGTCCACGGTCGCGTCCGAGGTCTCCAGCAGGTGCTGCGCCAGCAGCACCCGCTGCCGGAGCAGCCAGCGGTACGGGGTGGTGCCGGTCTCCTGCTGGAAGCGGCGGGCGAAGGTCCGGGGCGACATGTGCGTCTGTGTCGCCAGCTGTTCGACGGTCATCTCCTGGTCGAGGTGGCGCTCCATCCAGGCGAGGGTCTCGCCGACCGTGTCGCACCGGGTGCGGGGCAGCGGGCGCTTGATGTACTGCGCCTGGCCGCCGTCCCGGTGCGGCGGGACCACCATGCGCCGTGCGATGGCGTTCGCGACGTCGGGACCGTGCGCCTGGCGGACCAGGTGCAGGGCGGCGTCGATGCCCGCGGCCGTGCCCGCCGAGGTGATGACCGCGCCCTCGTCCACGTAGAGCACGTCCGGCTCCACGACGGCCTTCGGGAAGCGGCGCGCCAGCTCGTCGGAGTGCCGCCAGTGGGTGGTGCAGCGGCGGCCGTCCAGCAGTCCCGCCTCACCGAGGACGAAGGCGCCGGAGCAGACGCTCAGCACGCGCGCGCCGCGTTCGACGGCCCGGCGCAGGGCGTCCAGGGCCTCCTCCGGGTACGTCCGGTCCACGAAGTGGCTCCCGGCGGGCACGACGATGAGGTCGGCCTCCTCCAGTCTGTCCAGGCCGTAGGGGGTGCTGATGGTGAACCCGGCGTGCGTCCGCAGCACCGGGCCCTCCGCCGAGACGACCGCGAAGTCCTGGACCGGCAGCCCGTCCTCGGAGCGGTCGAGCCCGAACACCTCGCACACGACGCCGAGTTCGAAGGGGTGGACCTCGTCGAGCAGCAGAGCGGCGACATTCTTCAGCATGAGCTCAGTGTGGCAGTAATTCGAGGGTGTGTGACAGTCCTGCCACTGCCGAATCTCTGGCACGCCGACGACAGTAGAGCCATGAACACATTCATGAACTACCTGGCCGTAGCGGTACTTTTCGCCCTCGTCCTGCTGCCCGCGCTCGTCGGACTCGCGCGGGAGCGCCGCATCGACCGCGAGCTGCGGGACGCGCGACGGGACCAGGAGGCGACGCCGCCGCGTGAGGCGGGCGCCGCGCAGCCGGTCGTGGTCACGCGGCGCCCGTACCTCAGGTCCTGGGCGCGGATCTAGAAGTCGTCGTCGAAGCCGACGGAGCCCTCCACCGCCACCTGGTAGGCGGAGGGGCGGCGCTCGAAGAAGTTGGTCAGCTCCTGCACCCCCTGGAGCTCCATGAACGAGAACGGGTTCTCCGAACCGTAGAGAGCGGGAAAACCGAGCCGGGTGAGCCGCTGGTCGGCGACGCACTCCAGGTACTGGCGCATCGACTCGGTGTTCATCCCCGGCAGGCCCTCGCCGCACAGGTCGCGGCCGAACTGCAGTTCCGCCTCGACGGCCTCCTTCAGCATGTCGGTGACCTGCTGCTGGAGGGCGTCGTCGAAGAGGTCGGGCTCCTCCTTGCGGACGGTGTCCACGACCTCGAAGGCGAAGTTCATGTGCATCGTCTCGTCACGGAACACCCAGTTGGTGCCCGTGGCGAGACCGTGCAGCAGGCCTCGTGAGCGGAACCAGTAGACGTACGCGAAGGCGCCGTAGAAGAACAGCCCCTCGATACAGGCGGCGAAGCAGATCAGGTTGAGCAGGAAGCGCCTGCGGTCGGCCTTCGACTCCAGCCGCTCGATCTTCTCGACCGAGTCCATCCACCGGAAGCAGAACTGCGCCTTCTCGCGGATCGACGGGATCTCCTCGACCGCGTCGAAGGCCGCCGCGCGGTCCTCCGGGTCCGGGAGGTAGGTGTCGAGCAGCGTCAGATAGAACTGGACGTGCACGGCCTCCTCGAACAGCTGGCGTGACAGGTAGAGCCGCGCCTCGGGTGAGTTGATGTGCTTGTAGAGCGTCAGCACCAGGTTGTTGGAGACGATCGAGTCGCCCGTCGCGAAGAACGCGACCAGCCGGCCGATCATGTGCTGCTCGCCGGGGGTGAGCTTGGCGAGGTCGGAGACGTCGGAGTGCAGGTCGACCTCCTCCACCGTCCAGGTGTTCTTGATCGCGTCCCGGTAGCGCTCGTAGAAGTCCGGGTAGCGCATGGGGCGCAGGGTCAGTTCGAAGCCCGGGTCGAGCAGGTTCTTGGTCTCGTTCGTGCTCGTCACTGGCAGGCCTCGCAGGACTCGGGGTTTTCGAGGGAACAGGCGATCGCGTCCGCGTCGGGGGCGGAGGCCTGCTGCACGGGGATCGGGGCAGCGGCGGCGGCCGTCCCGGACGCCGCGCGGGCGATCCGGGTCGCAGGGCGCGAGCGCAGGTAGTACGTCGTCTTCAGCCCTTGCTTCCAGGCGTACGCGTACATCGAGGAGAGCTTGCCGATCGTCGGCGTCTCCAGGAACAGGTTCAGCGACTGGCTCTGGTCGAGGAACGGCGTACGGGCCGCCGCCATGTCGATCAGACCGCGCTGCGGGATCTCCCACGCCGTGCGGTACAGCGCCCGCACGTCCTCGGGGATCCAGGCGAAGCCCTGGACCGAGCCGCTCGCCTCCCGCAGCGCCTCGCGGGTCCGGGCGTCCCAGACGCCGAGCTTCTTCAGCTCGTCCACCAGGTAGGCGTTGACCTGGAGGAACTCACCGCTGAGCGTCTCGCGCTTGAAGAGGTTGGAGACCTGCGGCTCGATGCACTCGTACACGCCCGCGATCGAGGCGATGGTGGCCGTCGGCGCGATGGCGAGCAGCAGCGAGTTGCGCATCCCGCTCTTCGCGATCCGGGCGCGCAGCGCGTCCCAGCGCTCCGGCCAGTTCAGCTCGGTGGCGTAGTGGTCGGGGTGCAGCACGCCCCGGGCCGCGCGGGTCTCGGACCAGGCGGGCAGCGGGCCCGACCGCTCGGCGAGCGAGCAGGAGGCCTCGTACGCGGCCAGCATGATGCGCTCGGAGATCCTCGTGGACAGCGCGCGGGCCTCGGCGGAGTCGAACGGCAGCCGCAGCTGGAAGAAGACGTCCTGCAGGCCCATCGCGCCCAGACCCACGGGGCGCCAGCGGGCGTTGGACCGGCCGGCCTGCTCGGTCGGGTAGAAGTTGATGTCCACCACCCGGTCGAGGAAGGTCACCGCCGTACGGACGGTGGCGTCCAGCCGCTCCCAGTCGATGGTGCCGTCGGCGACGAACGCCCCGAGATTGACCGACCCGAGGTTGCAGACAGCCGTCTCGCCGTCGTCGGTGACCTCCAGGATCTCGGTGCAGAGATTCGAGGAGTGCACGACGCGGCCCGGCTCGGCGGTCTGGTTCGCGGTCCGGTTGGAGGCGTCCTTGAACGTCATCCAACCCTGCCCGGTCTGCGCGAGCGTCCGCATCATCCGCCCGTACAGCTCACGGGCCGGCAGGGTCTTGCGGGCGAGCCCCTTGGCCTCGGCGGCCCGGTACGCGGCGTCGAACGCGTCGCCCCACAGGTCCACCAGCTCGGGGGTGTCCGCCGGTGAGAAAAGCGACCAGTCGGTGTCCGCGTCGACGCGACGCATGAACTCGTCCGGGATCCAGTGCGCCAGATTGAGGTTGTGCGTACGCCGCTGGTCCTCGCCGGTGTTGTCGCGCAGCTCCAGGAACTCCTCGATGTCCGCGTGCCAGGTCTCCAGGTAGACGGCGGCGGCACCCTTGCGACGGCCGCCCTGGTTGACCGCGGCGACCGAGGCGTCGAGCGTCTTCAGGAACGGCACGATGCCGTTGGAGTGCCCGTTGGTGCCACGGATGAGTGAACCCCGGGCACGGATGCGGGAGTACGAGAGGCCGATGCCGCCCGCGTGCTTGGAGAGGCGCGCCACCTGGTGGTAGCGGTCGTAGATCGAGTCGAGCTCGTCCAGCGGCGAGTCCAGCAGGTAGCAGGAGGACATCTGCGGGTGGCGCGTGCCGGAGTTGAAGAGGGTGGGGGAGGAGGGCAGGTAGTCGAGCCGGCTCATCAGGCCGTACAGCGCGGCCACTTCCTCCAAGGCGCGCTCGGAGGTGTCCTCGGCGAGGCCGGCGGCGACACGCAGCAAGAAGTGCTGCGGGGTCTCCACGACCTCACGGGTGAGCGGGTGGCGCAGCAGATAGCGGCTGTGCAGGGTCCGCAGCCCGAAGTAGCCGAAGCGGTCGTCGGCGCCGTCGGCGAGCGCCTGGTCGACGAGCGCGTCGAGGGCGGTGGCGTGCAGCGTGACGAACTCGGCCGTACGGTCCGCGATCAGGCCTTCGCGGTGTCCGACGGCGACCGATGCCGAGAAGGAGACGGCGCCCTGGCCCGCGGCCTCGTCCGCGACGGCCCGGGTGAGGAGCCGGGCGGCGAGCCGGGAGTAGGCCGGGTCCTCGGAGATCAGGCCCGCGGCCGCCTCGGTGGCCAGCGAGCGCAGCTCGGCCTCGTCCGACCGTGCGTTGCGGCCGCGCAGCGCGGCGGCGGCCACCCGTCCCGGGTCGGTGTCGGGCAGATCGGCGGCGAGGTCGGTCAGGGTCCGCAGCAGCGCGGTCCCGGGGGCGTCGGTCGTACGGCCTTCGGGTTCCGCGGCTGAAACCGGATCGGCGGGCGCGATGGTCACTGGGGGCTATCCCTCGCTCGGCTCAGGGCCTGCGGGAGCGGGGCAGCCGGGCACGGCGGCGCCCGGGGGAGGGGGCAGCACGGCGCACGGCGTCCACCGGCCCTCCGCGGGGCCCGGACGTCTCGGCGTCCGGTTCGGTCGAGCCGGACGCACTGTCGACAGGTCTTCGGACTTCGGGATGCGCGAAAGCACACCGATCACACCGTTGCGGGACAGTTCCGGATTCACACCGGATTCCCCTGCGGCGACAGCGAGGTCGAGCATACATGTGGGGGCTGCTTATCGAAGCAGCCCCCACATGTTGTGTCGTGGTGGGTCAGAGCTCCAGCCGGAACGTCAGGAGCGGTAGGTCCGGCAGAGGGCACCAGTCCCGCTCCGGGGTCCGTACGAAGCCGAGACGCCGGTATATCCGGTGGGCCCCCAGCATGGACCGCTGCGTCGACAGGACGACCCCATGGAGCCCTCCGGCAGCTCGTGCCCGGTCGATACAGGCCCGTACGAGCGCCTCGCCCGCACCACGTCCACGCGCCTCCGGCGAGACCGCCAGCATCCGGAACTCGGCCTCGTCCTCCCCGGCGATGTCCGCCCAGGGGCTGCCGGGCGCGACGTACGTGACGCCCCCCAGCAGGCGGCCGCCCGCGTCCTCGGCGACCAGCACCTCGGCCTCGGCCGCTCGCCGCTCCACCGCGCGGAGCTGCTCCAGGTAGGGGTCCTCGGCGCCGAAGTCCAGCAGCCCGTCCCCGAGATACGCCTGCGCGGTGATCTCGCCGAGCTCCTCGAACTGAGCCGGCCGGACCGGTCCGATCGATACGTCCATGGGCGCAGTCTGCCGCAGCCGAGATGTGCGCGCCCCCGATTTCCGGCCCGCCGCCGCATGGCCCACCGCCGCATGGAACGGCACCGCATGGAACGACGCCGTCCCGGCAGGGCGGACCCTGCCGGGACGGCGTCACGCCGTGGAGGTCAGTGACCGCCCGGCGCACCCGCCGTGGCCGGCGGGAGTTCGGCCTTGACGCCCGGGTCGCCGACGTCCGCCGTGTAGTCGGACGGAGAGGTCTCGTCCACTCCGGCCGGGGCCTTCATCGCGTTGAGGACGAAGGTCAGCACGACCACGACCACGAGGTTCAGCACGAACGCGGTGAGCCCGATGTACCCGATCTCGCCGATGCCCGGGATCTCCTTGGAGGACCCGCCGAAGTGCTTCTGCGTCGGGCTGGCGACGCCGTACGCGGCCACCGTGCCGTAGATCATGCCGACCGCCCAGCCCGCGATCAGGGCCCAGCGGTGGAACCACCGGGTGAACAGGCCGCCCACCAGGGCCGGCATGGTCTGGAGGATCCAGATACCGCCCAGCAGCTGGAAGTTGATTGCGACCGTCTTGTCCATGGTGAGGACGAAGGCCAGCGCGCCGACCTTGACCAGCAGCGAGACCAGCTTGGAGATCTTGGTCTCCTGGGCCGGGGTCGCGTCGGGCTTGATGAAGTCCTTGTAGATGTTGCGGGTGAAGAGGTTGGCCGCGGCGATCGACATGATCGCGGCCGGCACCAGGGCGCCGATGCCGATCGCGGCGAAGGCCACGCCCGCGAACCAGTCGGGGAACATGTTCTCGAACAGCTGGGGGATCGCGAGCTGGCCGTTGTCCACCTTGATCCCGGCGGCGATCGCCATGAATCCGAGCAGGGCCAGCAGACCCAGCATCAGCGAGTACAGCGGCAGGATCGTGGTGTTGCGCCGGATCACCTCACGGCTGCGGCTGGAGAGCGTCGCCGTGATCGAGTGCGGGTACATGAAGAGGGCCAGGGCGGAGCCGAGAGCCAGCGTGGCGTAGCCCCACTGGCCCATGTCGCCGGGCACGAGCGCACCGCGCGGCTGCCCCGTCGCCTCGTTGGTCTGCGCGAACGCCTCGCCCGCCTTGGCGAAGATGTCGTCGAAGCCGCCGAGCTTGATCGGGATGTAGATGATCGCCACGGCGATGACCAGGTAGATCAGCCCGTCCTTGACGAACGCGATGAGCGCGGGAGCGCGCAGCCCCGAGGAGTAGGTGTACGCGGCGAGGACGGCGAAGGCGATCAGCAGGGGCAGGTCCTTGATGAACCAGTGCGTGGTCTCGCCGCCGCCGACGCCCATGACGTCCAGCACGGCCTGGATGCCGACCAGCTGGAGCGCGATGTACGGCATCGTGGCGAGGATGCCGGTGAGGGCGATCGCCAGCGAGAGCCCCTTCGAACCGAAGCGGCCACGGACGAAGTCCGAGGTGGTGACGTAGCCGTGCTTGTGCGACACCGACCAGAGGCGCGGCAGGAAGGTGAAGATCAGCGGGTAGACCAGGATCGTGTACGGGACGGCGAAGAAGCCGGCCGCGCCCGCCGCGTAGATCGCCGCGGGCACCGCGACGAAGGTGTACGCCGTGTAGAGGTCGCCGCCGAGCAGGAACCAGGTGACCCAGGTGCCGAACGACCGTCCGCCCAGGCCCCATTCGTCGAGGCTCGCCTCGTTCTCGGCCTTGCGCCAGCGCGCTGCCATGAATCCGATGACCGTGACGGCCACGAAGAAGAAGATGAATACGGCGAGTGCGACGCCGTTCACGCCGTCCTTCATGCCGACGCACCCCCCTTGCGGGCGCGCTGGTCACGCTGCCACAGCTTGTACGCGATCATGGTGAGAGCGGTCGAGATGACCACCCAGAGCATCTGGTACCAGTAGAAGAACGGGATGCCGATGAAGGTCGGTTCGACCCGCGCGTACGAACTGACCCAGAGCATCGCCACGAACGGGGCGATCAGGCAGAGCCCGATGATCACCCTGGTGGGTGTCACCGTCGGTGGTTTCGTATCGTTTTCCTCTGGCATGTGGCGGCTCCGTCCCCTCGCTGATCACCTGTTGCAACGCGCAGGAAATCTAAGCGAGAGTTCCGACCACCGTCACCCCCCGTCCGCATTGCGGTCCTGCAACGGTCCGGTGTGGCCCGAAATGACTGATCCCCCTGCGGCGGCAGGGGGATCATGAGGTGTCAGGCGCCCGGCGCCGTCTCAGTCGTTGGGACGCTTGAGCCGGGCGACGAACTTGTACCGGTCGCCCCGGTAGACCGAGCGCACCCACTCCACCGGTTCGCCGTCCCCGTCGATCGAGTGCCGGGACAGCATGAGCATCGGAAGGCCCACGTCCGTGCCGAGCAGTCCCGCCTCGCGCGGTGTGGCGAGCGAGGTCTCGATGGTCTCCTCGGCCTCGGCGAGCCGGACGTCGTACACCTCGGCCAGGGCCGTGTAGAGCGAGGTGTACTTCACCAGTGAACGCCGCAGCGCGGGAAAGCGTTTGGCCGACAGATGAGTGGTCTCGATGGCCATCGGCTCACCGCTGGCGAGCCGGAGCCGCTCGATCCGCAGCACCCGCCCTCCCGTCGTGATGTCCAGCAGCCCGGCGAGCGTGTCGTCCGCCGTGACGTAGCCGATGTCCAGCAGCTGGGACGCGGGTTCCAGGCCCTGGGCGCGCATGTCCTCGGTGTACGAGGTCAGTTGCAGGGCCTGGGAGACCTTCGGCTTGGCGACGAAGGTGCCCTTGCCCTGGATGCGCTCCAGCCGGCCCTCGACGACCAGCTCCTGGAGCGCCTGGCGCACGGTGGTGCGTGAGGTGTCGAACTCCGCGGCCAGGGTCCGTTCGGGTGGCACCGGGGTGCCGGGTGGCATGGTGTCCGTCATCTCCAGGAGATGGCGCTTGAGTCGGTAGTACTTCGGGACACGTGCGGTACGCGCTCCCGGGCCCGCACCGGTCTCGCTCGTACTGCTGCCCCCGTCGGCACCCATGGCCCGCCTTCCCGACTGCTGCGTTGCTGCCGTCACCGGCTCCTCCGTCTGTCGCGGCTCACATGGTGGCACGGTCCCGTCACGGGTCGTCGCCCTCCCTCAGGTGTCGGTCCGATAACGGACGCGAGTGCACTTCTTATACACCCTTGACACCCCTATAGGTCTAGGCCAAGCTCCCGGTACTGGTCTAAACCATTAAAGGCCAGGTCCCAGCCCCAGCAGTACTACTCGTCGGTGTCTTCGCGGTGGGCGGGGGGTTGCAGCACCCTGAGGAGGGTTTGGCGTGAAGCGCAAGCTCATCGCGGCGATCGGCGTCGCGGGCATGATGGTCAGCATGGCAGCGTGTGGCTCCGACGACGGCGGCGACAGCGGCAAGAAGTCCGGACCGGACAGCTACAAGGGCGAGACCCTGACCGTCTGGGCCATGGACGGTTCCACGCCCGAGCAGTGGCAGAAGGACCTGTCCGCCGAGTTCGAGAAGAAGACCGGCGCCAAGGTCAAGTTCGAGGTGCAGGTCTGGAACGGCATCCAGCAGAAGCTGACGACCGCCCTCTCCGAGGAGAACCCGCCCGACGTCTTCGAGATCGGCAACACCCAGACCGCCGCCTACGCCAAGACCGGTGGTCTCGCGGACCTGGGTGACCTCAAGTCGGAGATCGGCGGCGACTGGGCCGCCAACCTGAACGAGGCCGCGGTGGTCGACGGCAAGCAGTACGCCGCCCCGTGGTACTTCGCCAACCGCGTGGTGATCTACAACAAGTCGGTCTTCGCGGAGGCGGGCGTCACCGACACCCCCAAGACCCGCGACGAGTTCTTCGCCGCCCTGGACAAGATCAAGGCCAAGGGCAAGGCCGAGCCGCTCTACCTGCCCGGCCAGAACTGGTACTTCTTCGACGGTCTCACCATCGGTCAGGACGCGGACCTCATCAAGAAGGACGGGGACAAGTGGGTCTCCAACCTCGCCGACCCGAAGATCGGCGCGGCGATGGACCTCTACAAGAAGTACCAGGGCTACTCCAAGGCGCCCAAGGACAAGGACGAGGCCACCCCGCAGCAGGCCGACATCTTCGCCAAGGGCAAGACGGGCGCCTTCATAGGCATGGGCTGGGAAGCCGGCACGGCGATCAAGGCCAACCCGGCCATCGAGAAGGAGATCGGCTACTTCACCATCCCGGGTGAGACCGCCGAGAAGCCCGAGGGCGTCTTCCTCGGCGGCTCCAACCTCGCCGTCGCCGAGGGCAGCGCGAAGCAGGACCTCGCCAAGGAGTTCCTGAAGCTCGCGCTCTCCGACAAGTACGAGGGTCAGCTCGCCAAGCTGAACGGCATCATCCCGAACAAGGAGTCGCTGAACTCCAACCTGGTCGGCAACCCGGTCGCCGAGGCCGCCGCCCCGTCCGCCAAGTTCGGCGGCACCACGCCGCTGATCCCCGAGTGGGCCGCGGTCGAGAACGCTCCCAACCCGATCAAGACCTTCATGACGGCGGTCCTGAACGGCAAGTCGAACGCCGAGGCCGCCAAGCAGGTCGAGGAAGAGTTCAACGAGCGCCTCGCGCAGAAGCAGTAAGGCCGAAACGCCGGGGGCGGACTCCTGTGACGGAGTCCGGCCCCGGCCGTGTCCCATGGTGCCGAGAAAGAGATGGCGAGCATGACCGTGCAGACCGAACGGCCGCCCTCCGGGCCGACGGAGGTTACGAAGCGGCCCGACTCCGGGCCGGACAAGCCCCGGGGAGCCGGAAGACGGGCCGTGTCGGCCCCGTATCTGCTGCTGCTTCCCCCCGTGGCCGTGACCCTGGTGTTCCTCGGCTGGCCCGTGGTCAAGAACACCCTGCTGTCGTTCCAGAACCTCAACATGAGGCAGCTGATCCAGCACCTCACCGAGTGGAACGGGATCGACAACTACACGGACATCCTCGGCAGCGAGGAGTTCTGGAACGTCACCGGCCGGTCGATCGTCTTCGCCGGCACCAACGTCGTCCTGATCATGCTGTTCGGCACCCTGATCGGCCTCCTGTTGGCCCGGCTGGGCAAGCGCATGCGCGTCACCCTGCTCGTCGGACTGGTACTCGCCTGGGCGATGCCGGTCATCGCCGCGACCACCGTCTACCAGTGGCTCTTCGCCTCACGCTTCGGTGTCGTCAACTGGGTGCTGGACGCCATCGGCTTCCACTCCATGGCCGAGTTCAACTGGACCGGCAGCCAGTTCTCCACCTTCTTCGTGATCACGGTCCTCATCGTGTGGCAGTCGATCCCGTTCGTGGCGATCAACCTGTACGCCGCGACGACGACGATCCCCAAGGAGCTCTACGAGGCCGCCTCGCTGGACGGCGCGGGCCCCTGGAAGAGCTTCACCTCGGTCACCATGCCCTTCCTCAAGCCGTTCCTCCTCGCGACCACGTTCCTCGAGGTCATCTGGGTCTTCAAGGCCTTCGCCCAGGTGTTCGCGATCAACGAGGGCGGCCCGGACCGGCTCACCGAGATCCTCCCCGTCTACGCGTACATCGAGGGCATCGGCAACCAGCACTACGGCATGGGCTCGGCGATCGCGCTGCTCACCATCGTGATCCTGCTCCTCCTCACCTCGTACTACCTCAGGATCGTCTCCAAGCAAGAGGAGGACGAGCTGTGAAGCGCTCGGCTTCGTCCCGGTTCAGCCGTATCTGGCCCAACGTCACGGCGGTCCTGCTGGTCATCGGCTTCGTCTTCCCCGTGTACTGGATGTTCGCGACGGCCTTCAAGCCGACGCCGGACATCGTCTCCGAGGACCCGGTCTGGTTCCCGACCGACATCACGTTCCAGCACTTCCGTACGGCCGTCGACGCCGAGAACTTCTGGACGATGGTCCGGAACTCGCTCACCGTCACCGTGCTCGCCGTGGCCTTCTCCCTCATCCTGGCGCTCGCGGGATCGTTCGCCCTCGCCCGGATGCGCTTCAAGGGCCGGCGGGGGTTCATCATCGGCTTCATGGTCGCCCAGATGGCGCCCTGGGAAGTCATGGTCATCGCGATCTACTTCATCGTGCGCGACACGGACATGCTCAACAGCCTGATCCCGCTGACGCTCTTCTACATGGTCATGGTCCTGCCCTTCACCCTCCTGACGCTGCGGGGCTTCGTCGCCGCCGTGCCCAGGGAGCTGGAGGAGTCGGCCATGGTCGACGGCTGCACCCGGCCCCAGGCCTTCGTGAAGGTGATCCTGCCGCTGCTGGCCCCCGGGCTGATGTCCACCTCGCTGTTCGGCTTCATCACCGCGTGGAACGAATTCCCGCTGGTCCTGGTGCTCAACAAGCAGGCCGAGGCGCAGACCCTGCCCCTGTGGCTCTCCCAGTTCCAGAGCCAGTTCGGCGACGACTGGGGCGCCACGATGGCCGCGTCCTCCATCTTCGCCATCCCGATCCTCGTCCTCTTCGTCTTCCTGCAGCGCAAGGCCGTCAGCGGTCTGACCGATGGCGCAGTGAAGGGATAACACGGCTGCCATGACCACCCTCGTATCGACCACCGACACCCTCACCCGTGACGCGCTCGCCGTGCTCCAGCCGGGCTTCACCGGCACGAGCGCCCCGGACTGGCTCCTCCGCCGGGTCGGCGAGGGCCTCGCCTCCGTCGGGTTGTTCGGCCGCAACATCCACTCGCCCGAGCAGCTCGCCGCGCTCACCGCCCGTCTCCGGGCCGAGCGGGACGACGTGCTCGTCGCGATCGACGAGGAGGGCGGTGACGTCACGCGGCTGGAGGTCCGCAGCGGATCCTCCTTCCCCGGAAACCTCGCTCTCGGCGCGGTGGACGACGTGGATCTGACCAGGGCCGTCGCCCGGGAGCTCGGCCGCCGGCTGGCCGAGTGCGGGGTCAATCTCAACTGGGCGCCGTCCGCGGACGTCAACTCCAATCCGGGCAATCCGGTCATCGGTGTGCGTTCCTTCGGCGCGGACACCGGGCTGGTCGCCCGCCACACCGCCGCGTACGTCGAGGGGCTCCAGGCCGCCGGTGTCGCCGCGTGCACCAAGCACTTCCCCGGGCACGGGGACACCGCGGTCGACTCCCACCACTCGCTGCCCCGCATCGATGTGGATCTGGACACCCTGCACGCCCGTGAGCTGGTGCCTTTCCGGGCCGCGATCGCAGCGGGTTCCAAATCGGTGATGAGCGCACATATCCTGCTTCCCACGCTCGACCCGAACCGGCCGGCCACGTTGAGCCCGCGGATCCTCACCGGTCTGCTGCGCCAGGAGCTGGGCTACGACGGTCTGATCGTCACCGACGGCATGGAGATGGACGCCATCGCCGGCACGTACGGCATCGAGCGTGGATCCGTCCTCGCCATCGCCGCGGGCGCCGACGCCATCTGCGTCGGCGGCGGGCTCGCCGACGAGGACACCGTGCTCCGGCTGCGCGACGCGTTGGTGACGGCGGTGCGGACGGGTGAACTGCCCGAGGAGCGGCTGGCCGACGCGGCCGCACGGGTACGGGCCCTCGCGTCCTGGACGCGGAGGGCCAGGGGGGCTGCCACGGAGCCGGGCGCGGACGTGCAGGAGGGGACCGCGCCCGGCACCGGAGCCGGCATCGGACTGGTCGCTGCCCGCCGTGCCCTGACGGTCACGGGCGCCGCCGAACCCCTGAGTGAACCCGCCTTCGTCGCGGCGTTCAGTCCGGTCGCCAACATCGCGGTCGGCGACGAGACCCCGTGGGGCGTCGCGGCCGAGCTGACCCGGATCCTGCCCGGCACGGAGACGGACACCTACGGCAGCGGGAGTGCGTCACCGGCGGCCGAGGTGCTGCGGGCGGCGGGGGAGCGGCGCATCGTCGCCGTCGTCCGTGACGTCCACCGGCACGTGTGGATGAGCGAGGCCCTGGACGCCGTGCTCGCGGCGCGGCCCGACACGGTCGTGGTCGAGATGGGCCTGCCCGAGGCTCCGCCCAGGGGAGCGCCGCACATCGCCACGCACGGCGCGGCACGGGTGTGCGGGGTCGCTGCCGCGGAGGCGGTCACCGGCACGGTTTCCTGAGCCCCGGAGGGGCGACGTGCGAGGGCCGGGTCCACCGTCATGGGTGGGCCCGGCCCTCGCACGTACAGGAGTTCTACAGGCCCTGCCACCGCGGCTTCGCCGCGTACGTGGCGCGGAAGTAGTCCGCCAGCTTCAGCTTCGACGCCGCGGCCTCGTCGACCACCACGGTGGCGTGCTGGTGCAGCTGCAGCGCCGACGCCGGCACGACCGAGGCGACCGGGCCCTCGACGGTGAGGGCCACCGCGTCGGCCTTGCCCTCGCCGGTGGCCAGCAGGATCGGGTGGCGTGACTCCAGGATCGTGCCGATGCCCTGGGTGATGACGTGGCGGGGCACCTGCTCGATGTCGTCGTCGAAGAAGCGCGCGTTGTCGATCCGCGTCTGCTCGGTCAGCGTCTTGATGCGGGTGCGGGAGGCGAGCGAGGAACAGGGCTCGTTGAAGCCGATGTGACCGTCGGTGCCGATGCCGAGCAGTTGGAGGTCCACGCCGCCCGCCTCGGTGAGCGCCTTGTCGTACGCCTCGCAGGCCGCCTGCACGTCCTCGGCCGTGCCGTCCGGGCCCATGAAGGACTTCTCGGACAGGCCGAGCGGCTCGATGACCTCGCGCAGCACGACCGAGCGGTACGACTCGGGGTGGCCGGCGGGCAGCCCCACGTACTCGTCGAGCTGGCAGATGCGGGCGCGTGCTGCGTCCACGGCGCCGGAGCGGACCTTCGCGGCCAGGGCCTGGTAGATGGGCAGCGGGGTCGAGCCGGTGGCAACGCCGAGCAGGGCGTCGGGCTTGCGGCTCAGCAGGGCCGCGATGGCCTCCGCGATGAGTTCGCCGCCTGCCGTGGCGTCCGGGACGATGACAACTTCCACGCTGTGCCTGCCGATCTGGAGAGTGGCGTCATGTGGTATAGACCAATCTTGAGGCTCAATCTAGCAGAACGACGCGGCCCGGAGGTGAACCGGTCGCGTGTGCGTCACTGCTTGTCGCCCTGTCGGCGGACGGCCTCGGCGGCCGGGAGGGGGGGGAGGGGAGCCTCGGAAATACCCGCGGGCCGCGGCGCCGGGACGGGACCCTCGGCCCGTCCGGCACCGCAGCCCGGAGCTGCTCGGCCGGCGGTGTGCGGTGCCTCCGGCCACGTGAGGCACCGGCGCGGTCAGGGCAGAGAGCGCCGGATGCCTCGGTCCGCTCTCCTGTGCGGGGAGAGCGGAGGTCTTTCGCGGGGCCACGCTCTTCCTGCCGTGTCCCTACGTGCTGCATTGTGGACTAGACCATTAGGCCGTGTCCATCGGTCGGTGAGGACCTTCTCCGCGCGGTCCGTCCCCCCACAGTGTCACGTATGCGGGGACCGTTCGGTTCGGAACCTCTTCCTCCGCGCGGGTACGCTCGCACACGTGCCCTCCATGAACGACCTCGTCCGCCAGCACACCGCCCTGAGTGACACCGACCTCGAGTGGCTCCACCTGCTGGTCTCGGAGTGGCAGCTGCTCTCCGACCTGTCCTTCGCTGACCTCGTCCTGTGGGTGCCCACCCGCGACGGGACCCGCTATGTGTCCGTGGCGCAGATGCGGCCCAACACCGGCCCCACCTCCTACCAGGACGACATGGTCGGCCACCTCGTGCCGCGCGGCCGCCGGCCGCTGCTGGACGCCGCGCTGGACGAGGGCCGCATCGTGCGAGAAGGGGACCCGGAGTGGCGGGAGGAGGTGCCCGTACGGGTCGAGTCGATCCCCGTGCGGAGGGAGGGGCGGGTCCTCGGTGTCATCGCCCGGAACACCAACCTCCTCACCGTGCGCACGCCGTCCAGGCTGGAGCTCACGTACCTTCAGTCCGCCTCCGACCTGGCCCAGATGATCGCCGCCGGATCCTTCCCGTTCCCCGGCCAGCAGGTCGACATGGACGCATCACCACGCGTCGGTGACGGGCTGATCAGGCTCGACGCCGACGGCGTCGTCCAGTACGCCAGCCCCAACGGCCTCTCCGCCTACCACCGGCTCGGCCTGGCCTCGGACCTCGTCGGCCACAACCTCGGCGCGACCACCGCCGAACTCGCGCCCTCGCGCGGCCCGGTGGACGAGGCGCTGGTCAAGGTGGCGAGCGGCTACGCGCCCCGGGAGTTCGAGGTCGAGGGGGCCGGCGGGGTCATCCAGCTGCGCGCGATCCCGCTCAAGCCCAAGGGGGTGCGCATCGGTTCGCTGGTGCTGCTCCGCGACGTCACGGAACTGCGCCGCCGTGAGCGGGAATTGATCACCAAGGACGCCACCATCCGGGAGATCCACCACCGGGTGAAGAACAACCTCCAGACCGTGGCCGCCCTGTTGCGCCTCCAGGCGCGCCGGATGGACTCGGAGCGGGGCCGTGAGGCGCTCAACGAGGCCGTGCGGCGCGTCGGTTCGATCGCCATCGTCCACGAGACGCTGTCCCAGAATCTGGACGAGCGCGTCGAGTTCGACGAGATCGCCGACCGGGTGATCGCGATGGTCGCCGAGATCTCGCCCGGCAAAGTCACCTGCCGCCGCACGGGGCGCTTCGGGATCCTCGATGCGGAAGTGGCCACTCCGCTCTCGATGGTGCTCACCGAGGTGCTGCAGAACGCGCTGGAGCACGCGTTCACCGTGGCCGAGCGCGGCACGGTGGAGGTGTCCGCGGTGCGCGGTGGGTCACCGTCCGAGGGCCGGCTGCTGATCACCGTCACGGACGACGGGCGCGGGCTGCCCGAGGGGTTCGATCCCCAGCGCGCCGGCAATCTGGGGCTGCAGATCGTGCGCACGCTGGTGGAGGGCGAGCTGGGCGGCACCTTCGGTATGGTCCCGGCCCCGGTGCGCGGCACACAGGTGGTGCTCGACATCCCCGTACGGAACGACAAGTAGCACAGAAGCGACAAGTAGCACAGAGCAGTGGGCCCGGACCGTGGTGACGGTCCGGGCCCACTGTGTGGTGCTCACGGTGCGATGCGCTTCGGGGGTACTGCGCGCTGCGACTCGAAGGCGGGGCTGTGCGTACGCTCTGTACGCGCCGCCGGGCTGAGGCTCGTGGTGCGGGGGGCTTCGGTCAGGCGCTGGCGTTACGCGCCCGGTTGCGAGCGGCGCGGCGCTTCATTGCCCGGCGCTCGTCCTCGCTGAGGCCACCCCAGACGCCGGAGTCCTGGCCGGACTCGAGCGCCCACTGCAGGCACTGCTCCATGACGGGGCAGCGACGGCAGACGGCCTTGGCTTCCTCGATCTGCAGCAGCGCAGGACCGGTGTTGCCGATGGGGAAGAACAGCTCGGGGTCTTCCTCACGACAAACGGCGTTGTGACGCCAGTCCATGGCTGCTACCTCTCCTTGGTATTACATGCTGGTGCTTGTGAATGTGAACGCTTTCACGAATCCCCCCGCAGACGAAGGTCCGACGCCCAGATGGACTGGATGTGGTCCTGTTGTGGTGAGGAGGGGTTCTGGCTTTCAGTGGAGGCCGATGTTGCGGGCCGTCCCGATCGCCATGTAGAGATTCGCAAACCTCGGCGGCGGATACAACCCCTTCTGGAAAGTTTTTTTTGATTCCTCGGTGTCGACTAGGTCACAGCCGTACTTCTAAGGGGTGGGGGCCAGCCCAAACGTTCGAGTTAAAGGACTTTCGCCCCTTCCACTCACACAATCACACGCAGTGCACGGCGTACGCCTGTGAACGTCACGCTCGTACGCAGTCCCAGGTGGTCACCGTCCATCTGGAAGGGGAGCGGCGCCTTTGAATGCAAGGTGAAGTCCGTGAGGTCGTGCATGGAGACGGCGTGCTTACCGTGTGGTCCCCTCTCCGGACTGGAAGTGAGCAACTGGGTGGCGTACCGGGCCACCGCGGGGGTGGTGAGACGCTTCAGTCCGAGGATGTCCAGGCCGGTGTCGAAGGACGCCTTGGGGGCGGCGTACATCGGGCGATTCCCCAGGTAGGTCCAGGGTGCGGTGTTGCAGACGATGGACAGTGCGAGGTCGGTGACCGGGGTCCGGCCGGGCACGTCCAGCGTGATCAGCCCGTTGCGCCGGTGCGGCTCCTCCAGGAACTGCCGGACCACCTGGCGCACGTACAGCGGGTGGGTCGAACGCTTTCCGAGTTCGCGCTTCTGTTCGACCCGGCCGAGGACGCCCGCGTCGAACCCCAGTCCGGCGCAGAAGGTGAACCAGCGTTCCGGGACGGCCTCGTCCGTCGTCCCCGAGGTGCCGACGGCCAGACCGAGGCCCACGGTGCGCTCGCTGCGGTCGGCCAGGGCGTCCAGGATGGCGCCGGTCGCCTCCACGGCGTCGTTGGGGATGCCCAGGGCGCGGGCGAAGACATTGGTGGAACCTCCAGGGACCACGGCCAGGCTCGGCAGGCCCTCGGGGTCGGGGCCGCGGTGCAGCAGGCCGTTGACCACCTCGTTGACCGTGCCGTCGCCCCCGAGCGCGACCACCAGGTCGATGTCGTCGGCGTCTGCGGCCCGTCGTCCCAGGTCCCGGGCGTGCCCGCGGTACTCCGTGGTGACGGCCTCGATCTTCATCTCGCTCGCCAGGGCGTGGATCAGCACGTCACGTGTCCGCGCACTGGTAGTGGTGGCAGCTGGGTTGACCACGAGGAGTGCGCGCATGCCCGCCAGAGTACCTACCGCGCGGTACCGGGCCGAAGCCGTGATCCACCGGTCCCTGAGCGGTCACACGGTGTGACCGCCTCGCGGCGGGGACCCGCCGTGGCCCCGGCTTCGCGTCCGGCGGGCGGGGATGCGAATCTGAAAGGCGTGAGCACTCAGCAGAACACGCCTTCTCCCTCGCCCTCGGCCGGCCCGGAGAAGCCGGGCCGGATCGCCGCCCTGGCCGCACTCAACGCGCTCGAAGGCGCGGCGCTCGCCGTCGGCGGGATCTACATGCTGGCCGTCGGGCTCTTCGGGCGGCCGGACAGCATCCAGCAGGCCGAGATGGGCGGACTCACGCTGGTGGCACTCGGCCTGATCCCGCTGTTCGCCGCGCGCGGGCTGCTGCGCCGGCGCAGCTGGAGCCGTGGCCCCGCGCTCATCACCCAGCTCATGGCGCTGCCGGTGGCCTGGACGCTGCTGCGGTCCCAGGGGGCCCTGATTCCGGCGGGCATCGTCCTGGCCGCAGTCGCCGTGACGGCCCTCGTGCTGGTCATGGACCCCGCGACCACGAGGGCGCTGGGCATCCGGGGGCCGCGGACGACCCCCGACGCCTGACCTGGTGCCGCACCCGGTGCGGCTCTACTCCTCCACCAGCAGTCGCTCGCGCAGCTGCGCGAGCGTGCGGGCCAGGAGGCGGGAGACGTGCATCTGGGAGATGCCGACCTCCTGGGCGATCTGCGACTGGGTCATGTTGCCGAAGAAGCGCAGCAGCAGGATCCGCTTCTCGCGCGGCGGGAGGTCCTCCAGCAGCGGCTTGAGCGACTCGCGGTACTCGACGCCCTCCAGCGCCTCGTCCTCGGAGCCCAGCGTGTCCGCGACCGCCGGTGACTCGTCGTCCGTGTCCGGGACGTCCAGGGAGAGCGTGCTGTAGGCGTTGGCCGATTCGAGCCCCTCCAGGACCTCCTCCTCGGAGATGCCCAGGCGCTCGGCCAGCTCGTGCACGGTGGGGGAGCGTCCGTGCTGCTGGGAGAGCTCGGCGGTGGCCGTGGTCAGCGACAGCCGCAGCTCCTGGAGGCGCCGCGGGACGCGCACCGCCCAGCCCTTGTCCCGGAAGTGGCGCTTGATCTCGCCGACGACCGTGGGGGTCGCGTACGTCGAGAACTCGACGCCGCGGTCCGGGTCGAACCGGTCCACCGACTTGATCAGGCCGATGGTGGCGACCTGGGTGAGGTCGTCCAGCGGCTCACCGCGGTTGCGGAATCTGCGCGCCAGGTGCTCCACGAGCGGCAGGTGCATCCGGACCAGCCGGTTGCGCAGCTCGGCCTTCTCCGCCGATCCGTCGGGAAGCTCCCGGAGCTCGATGAAGAGCGCCCTCGCCCCACTGCGGTCGTGTGGATCGTGATGCTTGTGTTCGCTCATCTGGCCCGCCCGCTCCGACTGCGCATGCTCCACCGCGGCCGGACGGCCTTGCGCGCCGTCCGCCCCGCCTTCCGGATGCGGCCGGGCCTGCTGCTCCGGGAGCGCTGCGGGGCGCACCGCCCCCGACCGGATCGTCTCGTCCCGCACAGGACCGTCCCCGTTCCCGTCGCTCACGCCGGCCCGGGTCCCGCGCCGCGCTGTTTGTAGAGACTGATGCTGACCGTACGGTCGTCCGCGACCGTGGAGTCGACCTTGCCGGCCAGCGCGGAGAGCACCGTCCAGGCGAAGGTGTCGCGCTCAGGGGCGCGGCCGTCCGTCGTGGGGGCCGAGACGGTCACCTCGAGGGAATCGTCGACCAGTCGGAAGACGCAGCTGAGGACGGAGCCCGGCACGGCCTGCTGAAGCAGGATCGCGCAGGCCTCGTCGACCGCGATGCGAAGATCCTCGATCTCGTCGAGAGTGAAGTCCAAGCGCGCTGCGAGGCCGGCCGTGGCCGTACGCAGCACCGACAGGTAGGCACCCGCAGCGGGCAGCCGGACCTCTACGAAGTCCTGGTTCCCGGGCTCGCCTGCGATCTGGGACACCCTCACCTCCAAGGTGGCACAAACTCGTTCGAGGCTCCGGGACGGGTGCCCGGGGCCGTGCGGTCCGTCGTCGGTTCCGTGGTTCCGCGACGCTGTCGCGACCCATGATGCCGTGTCGCCGAGACCACACCCTCATGATTACTCATGGTAAGCATATGAGTACACACAGTGGCTAGGGGTCTGCGGCGGTCAATTGCGAAGAACCGGCGCCGGTTTGACGTACCCAGGCGTCAGACGATCGAACCGTCCACGAAGCACCAGCGCCAGCTCTCCGCGCATTCGAAGCTCCGCATCACCGGGTGCCCGGTCGCCTCGTGATGTGCCGTCGCGTGCTTCAGCGGCGAGGAGTCGCAGCACCCGACGTGTCCGCAGGTGAGACAGAGCCGCAGCTGCACGGGATGGGTGCCGGCCGCCAGGCACTCCGGACAGGTCCCGCCGAGCGGGGTGGGCTCGGGGCGCGGCAGTTCGGCAACGTGGACGCACTCACTCATGATGGCCACGTTACGTCGGATGTGAGGACTGTGGGATGGACGCATTGCCGCTGGTGGCGCTCGTCGCGGTGAGCGCGGCGGTCGCGGGGGCCGCCCGCCGGACACCGGTGCCCGCGCCACTGCTGCTGGTCGCCGCCGGGCTGCTGGCCTCGTACCTGCCGGGAGTGCCGGACTACACGCTGGACGCGCACATCGTGCTGCCCCTGCTGCTGCCGCCGTTGCTGTACACGGCGGCGGTCGACAGCTCGTACCTCGATCTGCGGGCCAATCTGCGGCCGGTCGCCCTGCTCTCGGTCGGGTACGTGCTCTTCGCGACGGTCGCCGTGGGGTGGCTGGCCCATCTCCTGGTGCCGGGCCTGCCGCTCACCGCCGCACTGGTGCTCGGCGCGGTGGTCGCCCCGCCCGACGCCGTCACCGCCGCGGCGATCGCCCGGAGGGTGGGCCTGCCCGCCCGGGTCACCACGATCCTCCAGGGCGAGTCCCTGGTGAACGACGCCACCGCGATCACCGCCTTCAAGGTGGCCCTCGCCGCGGCCGTGGGCGAAGGGATGAGCTGGGGCGCCGGAATCGGCGAGTTCGCGCTGGCGTCCGTCGGCGGCGTCGGCGTCGGCCTGCTGCTCATGGTGCCGTTGCACTGGCTGCGTACGCACCTCAAGGAGGCGCTGCTCCAGAACACCCTGTCGCTGCTGATCCCGTTCGTCGCCTACGCGGCGGCGGAGAGGGTGCACGCCTCCGGGGTGCTCGCCGTCGTCGTCGTGGCGCTCTACCTGGGGCACCGCTCCTGGCAGGTCGACTTCGCGACCCGGCTCCAGGAGGCGGCGGTCTGGAAGATGGTCGCGTTCGTCCTGGAGTCCGCGGTGTTCGCGCTCATCGGCCTGCAGCTGCCCTTCGTCCTCAAGGGCCTGGGCACGTACGGCGTGGCCGAGGCCCTCGGCTACGCGGTCCTGGTGTTCGTGGCCGTGGTCGTGGTGCGCTTCGTCTGGGTGTATCCGGCGAGCTACCTGCCGCCCCGGCTCTCCCGGCGCATCAGGGAGCGCGAGGGGGTGCCACCGTGGACCTCGTCCCTGATCGTCGGGTGGGCCGGCATGAGGGGGGTCGTCTCGCTCGCCATCGCCTTCTCCATCCCCATGGTCACGCACGACGGCGAGGACTTCCCCGCGCGCAACCTGGTGCTGTTCCTGACCTTCACGACCGTCATCGGCACGCTGGTCGTCCAAGGGCTGAGCCTGCCCCTCCTGGTGCGGGTGCTGAAGCTCCCGAAGCGCAGTGCGCGCGCCGAGACGCTGGCCGAGGCGCAGGCGCAGAACGAGGCGTCCACGGCAGCGGACGCACGGCTGGAGGCCCTGTCGGAAGATCCGCGCAACGCGCTGCCCGACCCCCTCACCCAGCGGCTGCGCGCCGTCATGGAACGACGGCGCAACGCCGTGTGGGAGAGGCTCGGCGCGGCCAATCCGGTCACCGGGGAGTCGGCGGACGACACCTACCGGCGACTGGCGAGGGAGATGATCGCCGCCGAGCGAGAGGTCTTCGTGCGCCTCAGGGACGAGCGGCGGATCGACGACGAGATGCTGCGTGCCCTGCTGCGGCGGCTGGACCTGGAGGAGGCCGCCGCCTACCGGGAGACGGACGGCGCGTGAGCGCTCAGGGCCGCCCGGTGACGACCGCGGTGACCGTGGACCCCGGGGCGAAGGCGCCCTCCCCGGCCAGCACGGTCAGCCCGTACAGGAGTTTGGCGACGTAGAGCCGCTCGACGGGCAGGCCGTGCCGGTCCTCGAAGTCGTCGGCGAAGGCGTGCAGCTCCGGCGGCGTACGGGCGTACCCGCCGAAGTGGAAGCGTTCGTCCAGGGACCACCGGCCGGCCGGGGCGCCGAACGCCTCCCGCTGCAGCTCGCGTACCGCCGCTCCCAGGAATCCGCCGCGCAGGACGGGGACGCCCAGGGCGCGCTGTCCGGGGCCGAGCCCGGCCGCCAGCCCCGCGAGGGTGCCTCCGGTGCCGCAGGCGACCGCCACGGTGCCGGCCGTCGCGCGGAGTTCGCGGCCGAGCTCTGTGCACCCCTGTGCGGCCAGCGCGTCGCTGCCGCCCTCCGGGATGACCAGGCACTCCCCGAAGAGGCTCAGGAGGCCCTCCAGGACCTCGGGGGCGGTCTTCGCGCGGTAGGTGGTGCGGTCCACGAAGTGCAGCCGCATCCCGTCGGCCGCACATCGGGCGAGCGAGGGGTTCAGCGGGCGGTGGGCCAGCTCGTCACCCCGTACGACGCCGACGGTGGGGAAGCCCAGCAGGCGTCCTGCGGCGGCCGTGGCCCGGAGGTGGTTCGAGTAGGCGCCGCCGAAGGTCAGGACGGTGCGGCCTGCGACGGACCGGAGGTTGAGGGCGAGTTTGCGCCACTTGTTGCCCGGCAGGTCCGGATGGATCAGGTCGTCGCGCTTGAGCAGCAGCGTCACGCCGTGGCGCGCGAAGCGCTCGTCCTCCGCCGGCTGCAGGGGCGACGGGAGCACCGGCCGCAGCCGGGAGAGGTCGGGCGCTTCGTCGTGCATGCCTCCATTGTGGGCCGCCCGTGCCGCCCTACTTCAGGCGGTCGTGGATGCGGTTACGCATCCCCGTCATCGAGAAGCCGCGCGGGTCGACCTTTCCGGGCTGCCACTCCCGGTGGCCGAGGACCGACGGTGCGTCCCAGCCGTGGAAGCGGCAGACCGCCGCCGCGGCCTTCTCGACGGCCTCGAGCTGGACGGCGGGCCAGGGGTCCTTCCCGTCGCCGAGGTTCTCGCACTCGAAGCCGTAGAAGTGACGGTTCCCGTCGGTGTTGGACTCGTTGTCCGACGGCAGGCGCTTCTCGGCGACGACGGCGCGCAGGACGTCGTCGTCGCCGAGACCGGCGTGGTTGGTGCGGCCGTAGCCGACCAGGTGGATCCGGCCGTCCTTGGCGATCACGCCGTGGCAGAGGGGGCCCGGCAGACCCGCGTGGCCGTCGCGGCAGATCTCGACGGTGCGGGCGGTGCCCTCCGTGACGGTGTGGTGGAGCATCACGCCGTGCACCGGGCCCCAGGGGCCCTGGCGGTCGCGGTTGTGCGTGCGCCAGTCGCCGACCTGGACGACGGTGAGTCCTTCGCCCTTGAGGGCCTTGAGGAAGTCGCTTGCGGACATCGGTGAGGACATGGCCGTCTCCTTCGTCGGTGGGGGGAACGTGTCCGGTACAGCGCTTGTACCGGAACCTGAGCCTCCGTCAAACCCGCCCCGGCGCTGTTCGTATCGTGTGCGATTCGGCCGGTTACCTCGCGGCCCCGGGCTGGGCCGGGCTCAGTCCTGCGCGAGCCAGAGGTCGGGGCCGAACACCTCGTAGTGGATGTCGGCCGCGGACACTCCCTTGTCCAGCAGTTGGGAGCGGACGGCGCGCATGAAGGGCAGCGGGCCGCAGAGGTAGGCGCGGGTGCGCGGGGCGACGGGGAGGCCGCTCAGATCGACCGTGCCGGTGCGGTGGGCGGGGTGGCCGGGCTCCGGATGCTCGTACCAGAAGTGGGCCGAGGCGTCCGGGAGTCCGCCGGTCAGCGCCGCGTGGTCCACGCGCAGCGCGTGGTCGGCCGGCGACCGGTCGCCGTGGACCACGGTGACGGGCGAAGGGTGCCCCTCCTCCGCCAGGTGCTCCAGCATCGACAGGATCGGCGTGCAGCCGATGCCGGCCGAGGCGAGGAGCAGCGGGGCGTCGTCGGTGCCGTCGAGCACCAGGTCCCCGTACGGAGCCGAGACGCGCAGCCGGTCACCCGGGCTCAGCCGCGCGTGCAGGTGCGCGGAGACCTCGCCCTCCGGGCCGTCCTCGCCCCGTACCCGCTTCACGGAGAACGTGCGGTGCCCGGCGCCGGTCGTTCCGGTGAGGCTGTACTGGCGTATCTGGCGGGCCCCGTCGGGGAGTTCCACCTGGACGGAGACGTACTGGCCCGGCCGGAAGCCGGGGGCCGGGGTGCCGTCGGAGGGGGTGATCCTGAAGGTGGCGACGTCCTGGGTGTCCTCGGCGCGGGAGGTCACCGTCCACTCGCGCCACACGTCGCCCGCGGCCACGGCCCGGTGCGCGTAGAGCCGTTCCTCGATCGCGATCAGGGCGTTGGCCATCAGCCAGTAGACCTCGTCCCAGGCCGCGGCGACCTCGGGCGTGACGGCGTCGCCGAGCACCTCGGCGATCGCGGCGAAGAGGTGGGTGTGCACGATCTCGTACTGAGGGGCGGTGATGCCCAGCGAGGCGTGCTTGTTGGCGATACGGCTCAGCATCACGTCGGGCCGGGTGTCCGGGTGTTCGACGAGCTGGGTGGCGAAGGCGGCGATGGAGCCGGCGAGCGCTTGGCGCTGGGCGCCGGACGCCTGGTTGCCCCGGTTGAACAGGTCACGGAGCAGCTCCGGGTGGGCTTCGAACAGCTTCCGGTAGAACAGGTCCGCTATGTCCCCGATGGCCGCCCCGACGGCGGGCAGGGTGGCTCGGACGGTGGCGGTCGAGGTCTCGGAGAGCATCGGGTGACTCCTTGGGGTGAGGGCCGTCTGGCGAACGGCCGTGTAATTGGTATATCGCATGCTTATTTTCAGTCATGCGTGGCAGGGGTTTCCGGCCATGCGCGGCAAGGGTGGTGCGCGTGGGCCCGCTCCCGGCTCAGCCGGGCGCGGGGCGGCCGCGGCTGATGCCGAGCAGCAGTGGGCCGGTGGGGGAGGCGACGAGATCGTCGATCGTGAGCGGGTCGAGCGAGGCGTAGAAGGCTTCTTCGGCCTGGCGCAGCGCCGAACGGAGCCGGCAGGCGGAACGCAGGGGGCACGGGGCGCTGCCCTCGCAGTCGACGACCTCGCCGGGTCCCTCCAGTTGCCTCACCAGGGCGCCGATCGAGGCCGACCGGCCCGCGGCGGTGAGGGTGAGGCCGCCGCCCCGGCCCCGCCGCGCGTCGACCAGGCCGAGGTGCTGGAGGCGGGCGACGACCTTCGCCGCGTGGGTGTACGGCACCTGCATGGTGGCCGCCACCTCGCGGGTGGTCGGCGGGTCGCCCCCCTCCGCCGTGACCGTCAGGCGCATGAGTACCCGGAGCGCCACATCGGTGAATCGCGTCAGCCGCATGGCGGCAGCGTAGATAAGTTGCATCTTGGATGCAACTTAGGTTGCCCGCCCGGCCTCCGCACGGGGGGCCGCGTCATCATGGAAGGTGCCGCCCCGTGACGGATGCGGGGCGCGCATGGGCAAGAGAGGTGGTCAGCGGCCGTGCCGAAGCCGAACGCAGCCGACGGGATACCGGCGAGCAAGGTCATCACCGACCCGGACAGCCTGGGCCGGTACGCGCACGACGAGGCCGAGTGGGCCCCGTCAGGGATGCCCCTCGCCGTCGTGCGGCCCCAGGACACCGATGAGGTGCGGGCCGTCGTCGCGTACTGCGTGGAGCACCGGATCCCGGTGATCCCGCGTGGCGCGGGTACCGGGCTGTCGGGCGGGGCCAACGCGGTGGACGGCGCCGTCGTCCTCTCCTTCGAGGACATGAACAGGATCCTGCGCATCGACCCGGTGGAGCGCCTCGCCGTCGTCCAGCCCGGCGTCGTCAACGACGACCTGCGCGCGGCCTGCGCCGGACAGGGCCTCTGGTACCCGCCGGACCCGGCGAGCTCCCCCTGGTCCACCATCGGGGGCAACGCCGCCACCAACGCGGGGGGCATGTGCTGCGTCAAGTACGGCGTGACCCGCGACTACGTGCTCGGGCTCGAAGTGGTCAACGGCCTCGGCGAGATCGTGCGGGTCGGCCGGCAGACCGCCAAGGGGGTGGCCGGGTACGACCTGTGCGGTCTGTTCGTCGGCTCGGAGGGCACCCTCGGAGTGATCACCGAGATCACCGTCAAACTGCGGGGCGCGCGGCCCGCGGAACGCACCGTGGCCGGCTTCTTCGACTCGGTCGTTGCGGCCGGCGACGCGGTGAGCCGGGTGACGGCGGCGGGCATCGTGCCCTCGGCGCTCGAACTCCTCGACCGGCACTGCCTGAAGGCCGTCGACGAGTGGAAGAACATGGGGCTGTCGGCGGACGCGAACGCGATCCTGCTCGGCCGCGTGGACACCCCGGGGGCCGCCGGAGACGCCGAGGCCGAGGCCGTCCGGGCCTGTTTCGCGGAGGCCGGCGCCGCCTGGGCCGAGGTCTCCACCGACCAGGCGGAGGCGGACGCCCTGTTCCAGGCCCGCCGACTGGCCTACCCGGCACTGGAGCGACTGGGGCCGGTCCTGACCGAGGACGTGGTCGTGCCGCGGGCCCGGGTGCCGCAGATGCTGGCGTGTGTCGAGGAGATCGCGGACCGACACGACGTCCTCATCGCCAACATCGCCCACGCCGGCAACGGCAACCTCCATCCCCTGATCATCACCGAGCCCGGCGACGACGCGGCCAGGGCCCGCGCCCAGCTCGCCTTCGAGGACATCCTCGACGCGGCGATCTCCTTCGGCGGCACGGTCACCGGAGAACACGGCGTGGGTCTGCTGAAGATGGGCGGCATGGGCCGGGAGGTGGGTCCGGTCAACCTCGCCATGCAACGCGCCGTCAAGGCGGCTCTCGACCCGCACGGCATCCTCAACCCCGGCAAGGTCGTCGTATCCGGAGCGCCGCTGGCGCGCTGACGGCTCCGCGTGGCTGTTCCTGTCGCGTCCTGTCGCAGCGGTTCGCCGAGCACCACGGGCACGCGCAGTGCCCGCTCGTCGCCCACGTCCGGAGCCGTGTCGCGAGTTCGATGAGCTGTTCGGATCTCGCTCGGGCTGTTCACGAGCGCCTCGACGCGGGCGACGTTCCCGGCCCGGGCCCGAATAGTCACACTCTTTTGTGTAATGGTGCATGACGTCCCTCGACTGCAAGTCTCGTCTCGCAGGTCAGCTCATGATCGAGAGGATGTCGGATGTCCGTTGGTGAAGAGGTTCGCGACACGCAGCCGCAGCCGCAGCAGAGTCTCGGCACAGCGGCTGCGCGGAACCTCACGACGACGACCAAGTCCGCCCCGCAGATGCAGGAGATCACCTCGCGGTGGCTGCTGCGCATGCTGCCATGGGTGCAGGTACAGGGCGGCACGTACCGGGTGAACCGCCGGCTGAGCTATTCGGTCGGGGACGGCAGGGTGACGTTCGTCCAGACGGGCGACCGGGTCACGGTCATCCCGGCCGAGCTCGGCGAGCTTCCCGCCCTGCGCACATTCGCCGACGAGGAGGTGCTGGCCGAGCTGGCGCGCAGGTGTGAACAGCGTGATGTCGCGGCCGGCGAGGTGATCGCCGCATCGGGGGACGTGGCGGACCAGGTCCATCTGCTGGCCCACGGCAAGGTCGAGAAGCTCGGTACGGGGCCGTACGGCGACGAGACGGTGCTCGGAGTCCTCGCCGACGGCGCCTACTTCGGCGACCAGGCCCTGATCGACGGCGGCGCGACCTGGACGTACACGGTCCGTGCGGTGACCGCCTGCACGTTGCTGACGCTGCGCCGGTCGGACGTGCTCAACCTCGCGGCCCGCGCGGACTCGCTCCGGGACCACCTCGCCGGGCTCCTCACCATCCCGCACCAGCGGACCAACCGCTACGGCGAGGCGGAGATCGACCTGTCGGCCGGCCATGCGGGAGAGAGCGTCATCCCGCACACCTTCGTCGACTACGAGTTGGCGCCCCGTGAATACGAACTGAGCGTCGCCCAGACCGTGCTGAAGGTCCACAGCAGGGTCGCCGACCTCTACAACCAGCCGATGAACCAGACCGAACAGCAGTTGCGGCTGACGGTCGAGGCGCTGCGTGAACGCCAGGAACACGAGCTCGTCAACAACCGGGAGTTCGGCCTGCTGAACAACTGCGACTACGGGCAGCGCATCCAGCCCCACGACGGGGCGCCCGGCCCCGACGACATGGACGAGCTCCTGTCGCGGCGGCGCGGATCGAAGCTGTTCCTCGCCCATCCGCGGGCCATCGCGGCGTTCGGCCGTGAGTGCAACAGGCGAGGCCTGACGCCGGAGAGCGTCGAGGTCGGGGGGCACCACGTGCCCGCCTGGCGGGGAGTGCCGATCTTCCCCTGCAACAAGATCCCCGTCACCGACGCCCGCACCACATCGATCATCTGCATGAGGACCGGCGAGGCCGAACAGGGCGTCGTCGGGCTCCAGCAGACCGGCATCCCGGACGAGATCGAGCCCAGCCTCTCGGTCCGCTTCATGGGCATCGACGAGCGGGCGATCATCTCCTACCTCGTGACGGCGTACTACTCCGCGGCCGTGCTGGTGCCGGACGCCCTCGGCGTCCTGGAGAACGTGGAGGTGAGCCGCCGGCGGTGACGTGCCCCGGGGCGCCGGCGGCAGCCGCCCCCGGGCCCGGCGGGCCGAGGCCGCGACCAGGGTGCCCCGTGGGCGCCCGGAAGGAGTGACCGTGACCATGACCAGTACGGATGCCGCGATGGAGGGGCGCAAGGCCGCCGCTCTCCTGGAGGACACCCGCAGCGCCGTCGACCCCCACCTCCGGGCAGCCGTCGGAACGCTCCCCGGGGCGATCCGACGGGTCGCCATGTACCACTTCGGCTGGCAGAACGCCGACGGGAGCCCCGCCTCCGGGCAGGCCGGCAAGGCCATCAGACCGGCGCTCGTCCTGGCTGCCGCCCGCGCGCTGGGCGGTGACCCGGAGGCGGCGATGCGGGCGGCCGTCGCCGTCGAACTCGCGCACAACTTCACCCTGCTCCACGACGACGTCATCGACGAGGACACGACCCGCCGGAACCGGCCCACGGCCTGGGCGGTGTTCGGAGTGCCGGACGCGGTCATCACGGGAGACGCCATGTCCTCCCTCGCCCTGCGGCTGCTGGCGGAAGACCCGCACCCGGCGTCAGCGCACGCCGCGGTACGGCTCTCCACCTGCGTCATCGAGCTGTGCGCGGGGCAGCAGGCCGACTGTGCCCTGGAGGACCGCAACCCCGGCGAGGTCACCCTGGACGAGTCCCTCGCCATGGCCATGGCCAAGACGGGCGCCCTGCTCGGCTGTGCCTGCGCTCTCGGCGCGCTCTACGCCGGGGCGGGGGAGCGGGCGGTCCGCGCCATGGACGGCTTCGGCCGGGAAGCGGGGCTCGCCTTCCAGCTCATCGACGACCTCATCGGTATCTGGGGGGAGACGGACCGCACGGGCAAACCGGTCGGGGCCGACCTGGCCGCCCACAAGAAGTCCCTGCCGGTGGTCGCGGCGCTCACCTCGGAGACCTCCGCCGCCGCCGAGCTCGCCGCGCTGTACCAGGGAGCCATGAACACCCCGGGGGAGCTGAGGAGCGCCGCAGACGCGGTCGAACGGGCCGGAGGCCGCGACTGGGCCCAGGCCGCCGCCGCGGACCGGATGGCCCGGGCCGTCCAGCACCTGTCCCGTGCGGTGCCCGCGCCGGAAGCCACGGGGGAGTTGCTTACCCTGGCCGAATTCGTCACCCGAAGGACCCACTGAACGGTGCTGCCCGTGACCTGGCCTTTGCTCCAACTCTAGTATCCGGTGCGTCAGTTGAGAGCGACGGCACGGAGTGAGGGAGGGGCCGGTCATGGGCGTACGCGTACGGCGGGCGAAACGGCGGGACAGGGACCAGGTCGTGCGGATCCTGGAGGAGGCCTTCCATGAGGACCCGGTCAGCAGCTGGGTCTTTCCCGACGAGGAGCACCGGCGAGCGGTGCACGGGAAGTTCCTCGGAGTCTTCGCGGACGTCACCCTGGACGGAGGCCGGGTCGACCTGCTGGAGGACGGTGCGGCGGTGGCGCTCTGGCTCTCCGTCCCGGCGGGCGTCCCGGAGGAGGACGACGACACTCCCGCACTCATGCGGGAGACGGCGGATCCGGACAACGAGCGGGCCGAGCTGGTGGGGAGGCTGACCGGAGCCGTCCACCCCCACGACCGGGCGCACGAGTACCTGTTGATGATCGGTGTCTCCCCGGAGCGCCAGGGCGAGGGGATCGGTGAGGCGCTGATGAGAGGGGTCCTGGAGCGTTGTGACCGGGAGGGCACCCCTGCCTATCTGGAGGCGAGCAGCGGGCGCAGCCGAGCTCTCTACGAGCGGCTCGGTTTCACCCTCATGGGGCGGACCGTGGACCTTCCTGACGGCCCGTCGATGTGGCCCATGTGGCGTGAGCCCCGGACCGGATGAGCGGGCCGCGGCCGGCGCCGGCACGGAAGGGGAGGGTGCCACCGGGGTGGCCCGGTGGCACGGGCTACAGTCCCTGCTCATGACAGATGAGTCGTGGGCAGGCTGGTACCGGGACCGTCAGGGTTCCGAGGCCGTCATTCTCACCACGGACGGACAGCAGCTCCGTATCCGCGTCCGGGGAACGGACTTCGAGGGCGAGAGCTTCGACGGACTGGCCCCGGTGGCGGGTGCGCCGGTCCAGGAGGGGCTCTTCGACCTGGTGGCCGGCGTGCTCGACGACTGCGTGCTGGAGTGGGATCTGCCCCTGCCGGTCCTTGTGTCCGGAACGGTCCGGCAGGCCACGCTCAGCTGCCTGCTGTCCCTGCGCCGGGCGGACCCGGACCTGTATCTCGCACTCCATCTGGACGGGGCGGTGTACGAGTCGAACCGCGCCGAGGGCGACTTCGCCGCAGCGCTGGCCACGGTCCAGCGGATCCTGCCGCCGGACATGCATCTGCAGACGTGCATAGCGTGCGCCTTCTCCGACTACTTCCCGGTTCCGACCCGCGGCCTGTCCGGCGGGCTCGCCTGCTTCCGCGGGGCGAAGGACGCCTACCGTGACGTGACGGGCGGGGACGACGTCGCCGGCCTCTGGGACCGGCGCACCGGATTCGTCCAGGAGATATGGAGCTGCCGGGAGTTCGAACCGCGCCCGGCCCACGGTGCCGGCACGGGCCACCGGGGTGCCTTCCCGCTCGAACTCGCCTGAGCCACGTCAGGGCGCAGGCGCCGTATCCTGCCGTGTCCGCGTGGGCACCCGGCACGTCGCCGCTCCCCCGGAGCGTGACTGCCGCACACCCGGGGCCGGAGAAGTTCCCCGTTCTGCCGACAGCGAGGTCCCGTTTCCCCCTTCCGCGCAGGAGGGCACGCTGACCCCATGAGGCTCTTGATGCTGGGCGGAACAGAATTCGTAGGACGCGCCGTCACCGACGCGTCTCTCGCACGCGGTTGGGAGGTCACCGTCTTCCACCGCGGCCGCCACGCCGCACCGGCCGGGGCCCGGGCCCTGACCGGTGACCGGACGACGGGCGAGGCGGGGCTGGCGGCACTGGCCGACGGCACCTGGGACCTGGTGGTCGACACCTGGAGCGGCGCGCCCTCCGCCGTACGGGACGCCGCCCGGCTGCTGGCGGGCCGGGCCGGCCACTTCAGCTACGTCTCCAGCAGGTCCGTGTACGCCTACCCCACTCCGGCAGGGCTCAAGGAGGACGGACCGGTGGTGACCGGGGCCTCCCCGGACGCCGGGGAGGACGTGTCGTACGCCCTGGCCAAGCGCGGCGGAGAGCTCGCCGCACTCGACGCCTTCGGCGACCGGGCCCTGCTGGCCCGGGCCGGACTGATCCTCGGCCCCGGGGAGAACATCGGCCGTCTGCCGTGGTGGCTGACCCGGACGGCCAGGGGCGGACCGGTCATCGCGCCGGGGCCACCGGACGCCCGGCTCCAGTACATCGACGCCCGGGACCTGGCGGACTGGCTCCTGAACGCCGCTGCGGACGGCCTGGGCGGGGCGTACAACACGGTGAGCCGGCCGGGGCACACGACCATGGGCGAGCTCCTGGACACCTGCGTCCGCGTCACCGGCTCCCGCGCCCGACTGCGGTGGACCGACCCGGAGGCCCTCCTCGCGGCGGGTGTCGAGCCGTGGACGGACCTCCCGGTCTGGCTGCCGGCCGGAGAACTCCACGACAGCCTGCACCAGGGCGATGTCACCAAGGCGCACGCCACGGGCCTGCGCTGCAGGCCCGTCGGTGAGACCGTCGCCGACACCTGGGCCTGGCTGTGTGAGCGCGGCGGGACCGCCCCGCAACGCCCGGACCGGCCCGCAGTCGGTCTCGACGCGCGGACCGAGGCGAAGCTCCTGTCGTCGCTCGACACCCCCTGAGCGCTTAGCGTGACCTCATGACCGAACACCTGCTGCACCTCACGGAAGAGCCCCTGTGGGAGGCCGCCCGCAGTGCGGGGACGTACGAGATGTCCACCCGGGGCCGCACCCTCCGCGAGGAGGGCTTCATCCACTGCTCGCTGCCCCACCAGCTCCCCGCCGTCGCCCGGGCGCTGTACGGCTCCGACGACGAGGGCCTGGTGGTCCTGGTCATCGATACGGGCCTGCTCCCGGCTCCCGTCCGGTACGAGGCCGTGCGGCCCGGCGGCGAGGAGTTCCCGCACATCTACGGGCCGCTGCCGACGGGCGCGGTCGTGGAGGTGCGCCCCTGGGCCCGGGACATGGCAGCGGAGACGGGGGAAGCGCGATGATCAGCCCGCTTGTCGCGGTGACCGGCGCGAGCGGCGCTGTCGGCGGCCGGGTGGCCGCGCGGCTGGCCCGGACCGGCGTCCCCGTGCGGCTCCTCGGCCGGGACCCGTCCCGGCTGCCCCGGCTGCCCGGAGCGACCGCCGCGCCCCCTGCCGCGTACGGCGACGGCCAGGCCATGCACCGCGCGCTGGAGGGCGCGCACACCCTGTTCCTCGTCTCGGCGCACGAGAGTCCGGACCGGGTGCTGGAGCACACCACGGCGGTGGACGCGGCAGTCGCCGCCGGCGTCGAGCGCATCGTGTACGTGTCGTTCCTCGGGGCGGCACCGGACGCGACGTTCACGTTCGCACGCGACCACTGGCACACCGAGGCGCACATCAGGATGACCGGGGTGCGCCACACCTTCCTGCGGGACAGCTGGTACCTCGCGGCGATCCCCGCGATGACGGGCTCCGACGGCGTCCTGCGCGGTCCCGGCGGCGAGGGGCGGGTCTCGGCCGTCGCCCACGAGGACATCGCGGACGCGGCGTCAGCGGTGCTGCTGGACGAGGGAACGGACCACGACGGCACGACGTACGACCTCACGGGCCCCGAGGCGTTCACCCTGGCGGAGGCGGCAGACGAACTGAGCCGGCGTACCGGCCGCACGATCCGCTACGCACCCGAGACCAGGGAGGAGGCCTACGCCTCCCGTGCCCACTACGGTGCCCCGGAGTGGGAAGTGGCCGGCTGGGTCACCTCGTACGAGGCGATCGCCGCAGGCGAACTGGAGACGGTCTCGGACGCCGTCCCCCTCCTCACGGGCCATCCGGCCCGGAGCCTGGCCGCCTTCCTCCAGGAGAACCCGGAGAGCTACCGCCATCTCCTGCCGGAGTCCTGAGGCGGTGGCCGACCCGGCTCCCGAACAGCCGGGAACAGCAGAAAAGCCCAACCGCACGGAGCGGCTGGGCTCTTCCGTTCACCCGTCCGACCCGGGGCGGAGCCTGGGTCAGCTGATCGGGTGATCAAGCCTTCTTGGTCTCCCAGAAGATCTTGTCGATCTGGGCGATCAGGTCCAGAGCCTTCTGGCCCGTGGCCGGGTCGTTCGAGCCCTTGGCCGCGGAGAGCGCCTTCAGGGTGTCGTTGACCAGCTGGTGCAGCTCCGGGTACTTCTCGAAGTGCGGGGGCTTGAAGTAGTCGCTCCAGAGCACCGAGACGTGGTGCTTCGCGAGCTCGGCGCGCTGCTCCTTGATCAGAACGGCGCGCGTGCGGAAGTCCGCGTCCTCGTTGGCCTGGTACTTCTCCTGGACGGCCTTGACGGACTCCGCCTCGATGCGGGCCTGGGCCGGGTCGTAAACGCCGCAGGGGAGGTCGCAGTGGGCGCTGACCTTCACCTTGGGGGCAAACAGGCGGGAAAGCATGGAGCTGTCCTTCCTCGTGATCGTCTTCTCAGGTGGGACATTACTCCGTAGGGAGCCTCTTTTTGCGGCTGCCCCCTTGGGCTTAGGCCAAAAGTCCGGGGTGAGGATGGGACCGGTGGCCGAAATGCGGAGCGGTACGCGCCGCCATGTGCTGGAGGATTGGACCGGGAGGTGCCAGAGATGCCGGAACCGGCGCAGGAACCGTGGAGGGGGCGGGCGGCGCGCAGGCCGTTCCAGGTGGTGGAGGTGACGGGGCCTTCGATGGTGCCCACGCTCTACCACGGGGACTGGCTGCTCGTGCAGCGCGGGGCGCCCGTGCGACCTGGGGACGTGGTGATCCTGCGTCACCCGTTCCAGCAGGACCTGCTGGTCGTCAAGCGGGCCACCGAGCGGCGCGACGGGGGCTGGTGGGTGCTGGGCGACAACGCGTACGCGGGCGGGGACAGCACGGACTACGGGGTGGTGCCCGAGGAGCTCGTGCTGGCCCGGGTCCGGGCCCGCTACCGGCCGCCGAGGAAGGATCAGCGGTCGGTGCTCGCGCTGCCGACCTGGGCGCTGTCCGCGGTGCGTCGCGTCTCGCCCGAGCGGTTCGTCTCCAGGCGCTTGCGGGCCCGGTAGGCCGCCACGTTGGCGCGGGTGGCGCAGCGGTCCGAGCAGTAGCGTCGCGAGCGGTTGGTCGAGGTGTCGAGGTAGGCGTTGCGGCACGGAGTCGCCTCGCACAGGCCGAGCCGGTCCACGCCGTGCGAGGTCAGGTGGAAGGCGAGGCCCATCGCCGCGATCGCGGCGAAGCCCGCCGTCGCGTTCGACGGATGGTCGGAGAGGTGCATGTGCCAGTCCGGTGTGCCGTCCTCGTCCCGGGTGTCGTGGCCGGAGATCTGGGGGCTCACCGGGAACTCCAGCAGCAGTGAGTTGAGCAGATCGACCGCGAGGGTCTCGTCGCCCCCGTCGGCGGCCTCGAAGACGGCGCGCAGCCGGGCCCGCACCGACCGGAAGCGGGTGACGTCCGCGTCCGTCGCCCGGCGGGCGGCCTGGGCGTTGGCACCGAACAGTTCACGTACGGACTCGACCGTGGTGAGTGAGTCCTTGCTGCGGGCCGGCTCCTCGGTGTTGACCAGACGCACGGCGTAGTCCGAGTAATAGGCCAGTTCCACTTGTAGTCCTTACGGTGTCGGTCTATGGTCGCTCCATCGACCAGCGTAATGGTCGATTGCGCTACGTGGGTGTTACCTGGAGGTTGGGATGGCGGAGACGGGCACCGACTGGCAGTCCTGGCAGGAGAGCTGGGACCGGCAGCAGGAGTGGTACATGCCGGACCGCGAGGAGCGGTTCCGAGTGATGCTGGACATGGTCGAGGCCGTGGTGGGGCCCGAACCCAGGGTGCTCGACCTGGCGTGCGGTACGGGCAGTATCACCGACCGGCTCCTCAGGCGGTTCCCGAACGCCACCAGTACCGGCGTCGACCTCGACCCCGCGTTGCTCGCCATCGCGCGCGGCACCTTCGAGGGGGACGACCGTGCCACCTTCGTGACCGCCGACCTGAAGGACCCCGCCTGGACGGAGCGGCTCCCGTACCCGTCGTACGACGCCGTGCTGACCGCCACCGCCCTGCACTGGCTGCACGCCGAGCCGCTCGCCGCACTGTACGGGCAGATCGGCTCGCTGGTCAGGGACGGCGGGGTCTTCATGAACGCGGATCACATGATCGACACCGACACCCCTCGCATCAACGCCGCGGAACGCGCCCACCGGCACGCCGCCATGGACCGGGCCCGGGCCGCCGGCGCCGTGGACTGGGCGGAGTGGTGGGCCCTGGCGGCGAAGGACCCGGCGCTCGCGGAGCCCACCGCCGAGCGGTTCGCGATCTACGGCGAGCATGCGGACGGCGACATGCCGTCCGTCCACTGGCACGCCCGCACCCTCCGCGAGGCCGGCTTCGGCGAGGCACGCGCCGTCTGGGCCTCACCGTCGGACAGCCTGGTGCTCGCGGTGAAGTAGAACGACGAGGAGGGCGGTACGGACCCGGTCCGTACCGCCCTCCTCGCACTGCTCGACGGGTTACAGCACCTTCGACAGGAAGGACTTCGTCCGGTCGTGCTGCGGGTTCGTCAGGACATCGCGCGGGTGGCCGGACTCGACCACGACGCCGTCGTCCATGAAGACCAGCGCGTCGCCGACCTCACGGGCGAAGCCCATCTCATGCGTGACGACGATCATCGTCATGCCGTCCTCGGCCAGGCCGCGCATGACGTCCAGGACGTCCCCGACCAGCTCCGGGTCGAGGGCCGACGTCGGCTCGTCGAAGAGCATCAGCTTCGGCTCCATGGCCAGGGCGCGGGCGATGGCCACGCGCTGCTGCTGCCCGCCGGAGAGCTGGGTGGGGTAGTTCTTCGCCTTGTCGGACAGGCCGACCCGGTCCAGCAGCCGCTCCGCGCGGGCCCGGGCAACGGCCTTGGCCTCGCCCTTGACCTGGATCGGCGCCTCCATGACGTTCTCCAGGGCCGTCATGTGCGGGAACAGGTTGAAGCGCTGGAAGACCATGCCGATGTCCCGGCGCTGCAGGGCGACTTCGCTGTCCTTGAGCTCGTAGAGCTTGTCGCCCTTCTGCCGGTAGCCGACCAGGTCGCCGTCGACGTACAGCCGCCCGGCGTTGATCTGCTCCAGGTGGTTGATGCACCGCAGGAACGTCGACTTGCCGGAACCGGACGGCCCGATCAGGCAGAAGACCTCTCGCGGGGCGACCTCCAGGTCGATGCCCTTGAGGATGTGCGCGGGGCCGAAGGACTTGTGTACACCCTCGGCCTTCACCATGGCGGTCATGCGGAAACACCTCCCGAGGGGCGGTTGCTGAAGGAGGCGAGACCGACCTTGACCCGCTGGAACGGGGTGAGCGGCAGGCTCCGCAGGGAACCACGGGCGTAACGGCGCTCCAGGTAGTACTGGCCCACGCTGAACACGCTGGTCATCACGATGTACCAGATGGAGGCGACGAAGAGCATCTCCATCACCGCGTACGAGGTCGAGCCGATCTGCGAGGTGGAGCGCAGCAACTCGTTGTAGGTGACCGCGTAGACCAGGGACGAAGTCTTCAGCATGTTGATGAACTCGTTGCCGGTCGGCGGGATGATCACCCGCAGGGCCTGGGGGAGGACCACGCGGCGCATGGTCTTCGCCTGGGTCATGCCGAGTGCGTGCGACGCCTCGGTCTGGCCCTCGTCCACCGACTGGATGCCCGCCCGGACGATCTCCGCCATGTACGCGGCCTCGTTGAGGGCGAGCCCCAGCAGGGCGCACATGAACGGCGTCATCACATCGGTCATCTCGTCCTTGTAGATGAACGGGATGTTGAGGACCGGGAAGATCAGTGCCAGGTTGAACCAGAGCAGCAGCTGCACGTAGACCGGAGTGCCGCGGAAGAACCAGATGTACAGCCACGCGACCCAGCTGGTCACCGGGTTCCTGGAGAGCCGCATGACGGCGAGCACCACACCCAGGACCACGCCGAGGACCATGGCGAGCACGCTGATCATCAGCGTGCGCCCGGCCCCGGCCAGGACGGTGTCGTCGAGCAGCTTGTCCTGAACCGCCTGCCACTGGATGTCGCCCTGGGAGAAGGCGTACACCAGGCCTGCGAGCAGGGCGAGGACGACCACGCCGCTGATCCAGCGGCCGTAGTGCCGGACGGGAACGGCCTTGATGGTCTCCGGTGCGACGGTGGTGGCCTTGGAGACGGGTGCGGCGGCCGATGGGCCGCCGGGCACCTTGTCGAACTTGTCAGTCACGGTGACTGCCCTTCGGTGGTGCGCCGGTCACTTGCCGCCGTTGATGGCGGCCTTGTCGATCGCGCCGGTTCCGGCACCCCACTTGTCGAGCACCTTCTGGTAGGAGCCGTCGGCGATGATCGCGTCCACGGCCTCCTTGAGCACGTCACGCAGCTCGGTGTTGTCCTTGTTCACCGCGATGCCGAAGGGGCCGGCGTCGACCTGCTCGCCGACGACCTCGAAGTCCTTGCCGCCACCGGCCTTGAGGGCCAGGTCGACCGCGACCGGGTAGTCGTTGACACCAGCGACGGCGCCGCCGGACTTCACCCGGGTCTGGGCCTCGGTGTCGTTCTCGAAGGACTCGATCTTCACGGCCTTCTCGCCGGCTTCCGTGCAGGCCTTCGACTGCTTCTGCAGGGCCTCTTCGTACGTGGTGCCGCGCTGGACCGCGGCGGCCTTGCCGCACAGGTCCTCGATGGACTTGATGCCCTCGGGGTTGCCCTTCTTGGTGTAGACGGCGGTACCCGCGAGGAAGTAGTCGACGAAGTCGACGCCCTTGCCGAGCTTCTTGCCGCTGTCGTCCAGGCCCTCCTGGCGCTGCTTGTTGTCCGTGATGGACGACATGGCGATGTCGTGGCGGCCGGTGTTCAGGGCGGTGATCAGGCCGTCGAAGGAGCCGGAGGTGAACTCGAACTTCACGCCGAGCTGCTTGCCGAGAGCTGCGGCGAGGTCGGGGTCGACGCCGACGATCTTGCCGTTCTCGACGGACTCCATCGGGGCGTACTCGGCGTTCGTGCCGACCTTGATGACGCCGGACTTCTGGTACTTCGCCGGAAGCTTGTCGAAGAGCGGGGCGCTGTTCGAAGCCGTGTCGCCACCGGCCTTCGTCGAACCGCTGTCGGTCTGGTCGCCACAGGCGGTCAGCAGCAGGGTGCCGGCGACCGCGACTGCGCAGACCGCGGCAATCCGGGACTTCGCGGCCGTACGACAGAGGGTGCTTGCGGTCATGATCGGAATCCTCCGGCGGTGAGGGAATACTGGTCAGGTGGGCACGCACGCACCTTCGAGTGTCGCCACCTTGTGTGATTAGGGCATCTTGCCATTCGGACTCGCCCAATCAGGGGGCTGGCCATGTCAAAATCGGGTAACGGGCGACCCCCGAAGCTCAACGGGCCGGTACGGCAAGGCCGGACCTTCTGCTGGAAAGTGCGTACATCCCCGGAGGATCTCCGGTGCGTCTCGACCTACGGACGGCCTTTATAGCCCTTAGTGGACTTGTCCAGATATTCGGCTATGAGTCATGTCACCGAGTCGATACCGACTCGTAAGAGGCCCGGTCCGTCCGGTATGAAAGACCTTTACACCCCTCATCCGGGGCTCAGGGCGCGTGTGCGGCGCGCCCGCGCGTATGTGTCTCCCCTGCCGGAGCGGGCCAACCGCTCGGTGCCGGGAACGTACGCGGTGCCCGCCCACCCCTCCTCAACCAGGAGTGGCCACCCTCAACTGATGAAGCCTTAAGGGGTCAACACAATGGCAGCGGAGATCGTCAATCCTCGCAGCGACAGCATCACGCACGGCACGGCCGATGCGGCAGGAGTCAGCAGTGCGGACGAGCCCTTCGACCCGGCCTTCGCCCTCCACCGCGGAGGGAAGATGGCCGTGCAGGCCACCGTTCCGATCCGGGACAAGGACGACCTGTCCCTCGCGTACACACCCGGCGTGGCCAAGGTGTGCAGCGCCATCGCCGAGAACCCTGAGCTCGTCCACGACTACACCTGGAAGTCGCAGGTCGTGGCCGTCGTGACGGACGGCACCGCCGTCCTCGGCCTGGGGGACATCGGTCCCGAGGCATCCCTCCCGGTGATGGAGGGCAAAGCGATTCTCTTCAAGCAGTTCGGCGGGGTCGACGCGGTGCCGATCGCGCTCGCCACGACCGACGCGGACGAGATCGTCGACACCGTCGTGCGTCTCGCGCCGTCCTTCGGTGGCGTGAACCTGGAGGACATCTCGGCGCCGCGGTGCTTCGAGATCGAGCGCAAGCTCCAGGAGCGGCTCGACATCCCGGTCTTCCACGACGACCAGCACGGCACGGCCGTGGTGACCCTCGCGGCGCTGCGCAACGCGGCGAAGCTGTCCGGCCGGACGCTCGGTGATCTGCGCGCAGTCATCTCCGGCGCCGGTGCGGCGGGTGTGGCCATCGCGAAGTTCCTGCTGGAGGCGGGCATCGGAGACGTCGCCGTCGCCGACCGCAAGGGCATCGTCAGCGGCGACCGCGACGACCTCACGGAGGTCAAGCGAGAGCTGGCGGGGATCACGAACCGGGCCGGCCTCACCGGTTCCCTGGAGACGGCGCTGGCCGGCGCCGATGTCTTCATCGGCGTCTCCGGCGGCACGGTCCCCGAGCCGGCAGTGGCCTCGATGGCGCCCGGCGCGTTCGTCTTCGCCATGGCCAACCCGAACCCCGAGGTCCACCCCGACGTCGCGCACAAGTACGCGGCCGTGGTGGCGACCGGCCGGTCGGACTACCCGAACCAGATCAACAATGTGCTGGCGTTCCCCGGCATCTTCGCGGGCGCACTCCAGGTGCGGGCCTCCCGGATCACCGAGGGCATGAAGATCGCTGCGGCGAACGCGCTGGCGGATGTCGTCGGCGACGAGCTGGCCGCCGATTACGTCATCCCCTCGCCGTTCGACGAGCGGGTCGCACCGGCGGTCACGGCCGCGGTGGCCGCTGCCGCCCGTGCGGAGGGTGTCGCGCGGCGCTGACGCCGTGCGGGGCGGGGTGCGGATCCCGCAGTGCGGGTCCCGCACCCCGCCCCGCCTCGTCCAGCTCGAAGTCCGGCCCGGCAACGGCCGGGTCGCGACCGGCGCGGCGCGTGTCACACGCCCGTGCGGTTACGTCACGTGGCGTCACGGCCTATCGTCGTCGCCATGTTCGCCGCCTACGCAGCCCGCATCGACCGTGACCGGCCCCTCGACGGGCTCGAACTGGGGGAACGCCCCGCGCCCGTGGCGCGGCCCGGGTGGAGCACCGTCCGGGTCGAGGCCGCTTCGCTCAACCACCACGACCTCTGGTCCCTGCGCGGCGTGGGCCTCGCCGAGGACAAGCTGCCCATGATCCTGGGCTGCGATGCCGCAGGCATCGACCAGGACGGCAACGAAGTCGTCCTGCACTCCGTCATCGGCCAGACCGGACACGGGGTGGGCCCGGACGAACCGCGGTCCATCCTCACCGAGCGGTACCAGGGCACCTTCGCCGAGCAGGTCACCGTCCCCAGCTGGAATGTGCTGCCCAAGCCGAAGGAACTCACCTTCGAACAGGCCGCCTGCCTGCCGACCGCCTGGCTGACGGCGTACCGGATGCTGTTCACCAACGCCGGTGTGCGGCCAGGCGACTCCGTTCTCGTGCAGGGCGCGGGCGGTGGTGTGGCCACTGCCGCGATCGTGCTCGGCAAGGCCGCAGGGCTGCGGATGTTCGCCACCAGCCGCGACGCGGGCAAGCGTGACCGGGCGGTCGAACTGGGTGCCGTCGAGGCCTACGAGCCCGGCGCGCGGCTGCCGAAGCGCGTCGACGCCGTCATCGAGACCGTCGGAGCCGCGACCTGGTCCCATTCGGTCAAGTCCCTGCGTCCCGGCGGCACTCTGGTCATCTCGGGCGCCACCAGCGGCGACCGGCCCTCGCATGCCGAACTGACCCGGATCTTCTTCCTGGAGCTCAAGATCGTCGGCTCCACGATGGGCACCAAGGACGAGCTGGAGGACCTGCTGTCGTTCTGCGCGGCGACCGGTGTGCGGCCCGTCATCGACACGACACTGCCTCTGGACCGGGCCCGCGAGGGATTCGAGCGGCTCGCGGAGGGCGACCTGTTCGGGAAGATCGTGCTCACCGCCTCGTGACCGCTGCGGAGCTGGGGCCGCTGCCCAGGAATCGCTGAGCCGGAAGCGCTCTGTCGGGTGGCGAGAGCTCTGTCAGCAGCGAGAGCTTGTCAACGGTGATTGACAGATCCTGCGTGTCAACGTAAGTTGACGTTATGACCGAAGCAACGGATCTCGCCGCACGTGCCGGTGACCATGACCCGCGCGTCGGGTTGCGGGCCGTCGCCGCGCTGCGGCGGCTGCTGGAGCAACTCGAAGCCGTCCAGGTGAGAAGTGCCCGCGTCCAGGGATGGTCGTGGCAGGAGATCGCTGCCGAGCTGGGTGTCAGTAGGCAGGCCGTGCACAAGAAGTACGGGAGGCATTGATGTTCGAGCGATTCACCAAAGGCGCCCGAGCCACCGTGACCGGCGCGGTGACCCACGCGGAGCGGGCCGGGGCGGACTCGGTCACCGAGGAACACCTCCTGCTCTCGCTGTTGGACCAGGAGTGCGGCAGGACGTCCCTCGCCCTCGCCTCCCTCGGAATCGCCGGCCGGCGCGCTTCGGTGGAGGAGGCGCTCGCGCAGGCACGCCGTCGCGGAGGGCTCACCAAGGCCGACACCGAGGCGCTCGCCGACATCGGCATCGACGTGACCGAGATCGTGGCCCGGGTCGAGGGCGCCCACGGCGAAGGAGTCCTGGCGGGTGATCGCGGCAACCGCCGGTGGTGGTCCGGACGCCGCCCCTTCACGGGTGGCGCCAAGGGCATCCTGGAGAAGTCCCTGCGGGTCGCCCTCGGGCGAGGCGACCGTTTCATCGGCGAGGAGCACCTGCTGCTGGCCCTGACCGCCTGCCCCGGTGTCGTCGCCGATGCGCTCGCCGAGAACGGCGTGACCTACGAGACGGTGGAGCGCGCGCTCTCCGGGCAGCCCGGGGAGGGCAGGGCCCGGGCGAGCTGAGACCGGGCCGCGCCCCACCGGGCGGTGATGCCCCGGGCAGGCGCGGCCCGGCCGGCCGCCGAGCGGGGTCAGGGCCTGCCGGAGGCGTCCTTCGTCCCGTCCGCCGACCCGCGCAGCAGCGAGCCGATGCGTGTCGCGGCTGTGGCCAGGTGGCTGCGGGCCTCCGAGAGCTGGGCCTCGGTCACGCCGTGGTCCCGGGCCGCGTCGCGGATGTCGTCCCGGAAGCGGTCCAGCAGTCGGTCCAGGTCGCGGGCCGGATCGCCGGTGGCCGTCGTGTCGGCGGCCCACTCGATGTCCGGCTCCTCGGGTGCCGGGCGGCTGTACGAGGGCCAGGAGCCGGTTTTGGCGAAGTTGCCGAGCTGGCCGGTGATCTCGGCCAGTCCGTCCCGCACACCCGCGGGCCAGTCCCCTCGGGCGAAGTGTTCCTGGACCTGGCGCGCGGCGTTCTGCATCTGCTCCCGCGCCTTCTCGTGTGCCTCCTGGGCCTGGCGCCGTGCCTGCTCCGCGTCCTCACGGGCCTTGCGGGACTCGTCCTTCGCCCTGCGGGCCTGCTCCTTCCATTCCTGCTTGGCCTTGCGCAGTTCCTCCTTGGCCGTGCGCCAGGCGTCGTTGTCCCCGAGGCCGGTGGGGTCCCAGCCGCTCCGGCCGGTGCCGGTGGTGTGCTGGGACTCGGATGCGGCCGCGCGCATCTCGCTCCGGAGCCGGCCCGCCGCGCCCCGTACGTCGTCGCGTATCTCTGCCGCCAGCTCGGAGACGGACTCGCGGATCTCCAGCTCCAGATCGGCCAGTTCACCGCCGCGGCCGGCCAGCTCGTCCCGCCCGGCATCGGTGATGGAGTAGACCTTGCGGCCACCCTCGGTGGCGTGGGTGACCAGCCCCTCGGCCTCCAGCTTGGCCAGGCGCGGATACACGGTGCCCGCCGAGGGGGCGTACAGCCCCTGGAAGCGCTCCTCCAGAAGCCGGATCACCTCGTATCCATGGCGGGGAGCCTCGTCCAGCAGCTTGAGGAGGTACAGGCGCAGGCGGCCATGGGCGAATACGGGAGCCATGTCAGAGCGCCTTTCCGGTCGTCGGCTCGGTATCGGGCGCGCCGTCCTGGGCGGGTGGGCGGCGCAGCAGGGCGATCGACCCCGAGACGGTGGTGGCCTTCAGCTTGCCCGTGCCCGCCCCCAGCGTGCCGGTGATCTTCTTCGCGCCCCACTGGCCGCCCACGCGCAGGTCCTCGAAGGCGTTGGAGACGGTGCCGCTCGCGGTGTTCGCCTCCACCTTCGCGTCCGCCGGATGAGGCAGCCGGATGGCGATCTCGCCGGAGACCGAGCTCAGTCTGATGTCGGTCGGCTTCGGAGAGGTGTCGAGGTCGAGCACCATATGGCCGGTGACGGACTCCGCCCGGACCGAGGTGCCCGCGCCCTCGACGACCGTCAGATCGCCCGACACGGACTGGAAGCGGAGGTCGCCGGTGACGGACTGTGCCTCCAGGCCGCCGGAAACGGTCTCGGCCCTGACGGCACCGGAGAGGCCCACCAGGGTCGTGGCTCCGGAGATGCCCCGCAGCTCGGCTCTTCCCCGGATCCCGGAGACGACCGCCTCGGCGCCGATCGAGCCGACTTCCACGGAGGCGTCGGCCGGCACGGCGAGTGAGACCGTGGCGCTACGGCGCGCGGCCCTGCGGTCGAGCCAGGTGAGCAGGCCGTGCCACGGCAGGTCCTCGTAGGTGACGGTGAGGACACCGCCCTCCAGCGTCACGATCAGCGGCGGTCCCTCGATCGCGGACACTTCCAGCCGCGCCGTCGGCTCGTCGGTGCCGACGACATTGATCGCGCCGTCGACGATGCGCACCTTGAGTGCTGTCACGGAGGCGTCGAGGACGAGCTTCCGGGGCTCGGCGACGGTCCACGTCGACTCGGGCATGGGTCTGACCTCCCGCTGGGTGGCGTGACGCAACATATCGCGTCTTCTCGATACACGATATATCGCGGTTCGGTGAAGTCAAGGAGAAGCCTGGACGGGAATCGGAAGGGTGGTCGCCACGGGCTGGCCGAACGGGTCATAAGAGGACGTATTGCCCTAGCGTGAGGGCATGACCGCAACCCCCGTGGGCGCCCTGCTCCTGTGCCGGGCCGAACCCGAGACCGTACGGCCCGTTGCCCACCTGCTGAGGGAGCGCATGCAGCTCGTGCCCGCCGGGGACGGCTGGAGCGTGCTCGTCCCCGAGGGGAAGCCCTGGCGGAGGGACGGCCACGCGAGCGCCGGAGGAGCGCCGGTCGACGGGGGCGCCGAGCCGGTCGACCGCGTCGTCGGCGGCTGGGCCACCGCCCTCGCGGTGGGCTCCACCTGGCCGGTGCTCGCCCTCTGGTGGGACGGCGACCGGTCCGGCTACACCCTCGCCTCCGGCTTCCGCCGCCCGGTCGGCTACATCTGGCTCGCCGACGGCACCCCGGCCGCCGAGGACGAGGCGATGCGGACCTTCGCCGCCCGGCTGGGCCTCGACCCCGTCCTGGACGTCCAGGTGCTGGAGGAACTCACCCGCGCGGACCCGGGTACGGACGCCGATGCCCGGCTGCGCGGGCTGCTCGCCGTACTCACCCGGGCCGGGGTGACCCTGCCGTCCGGTCTCACGCCCGGTGAGTCCGCCGACCGCCTGCGCTCGGTCGCCGGGGCACATCCGGAAGCGGAACAGATCGAATGGGCGGGCTGGCGTGACGCCGTGCGCGTGGAACTCGACGCCGTGGAGAGCGGCTCCCTCGGCCCCTGGATGCTCGGCCCGAAGGCGCGCGCGGTGGCCGCCACGCAGGTCGCCGCAGGGCTGCCGCTGACCCTGTGGGGCGCTCGTCGGCGCAGCGGCGGCTGGATCACCGCGGGCCTGGTACTCCTCGTGCAGGGCCTGTTGGGGCTCGCGTACAACCGCTTCAGGGGCGCGAGCGGAGGAAGCGGGAACCCCGGCCGGTGACTACTCGTCCTCGTCGTCGTCCAGTCGGGCCAGCCAGGTCGCCAGGCGTTCGACGGGAACCTCGAAATCGGGGTTGAGGTCGACGAACGTACGGAGCTGCTCGGCGAGCCACTCGAAGGTGACCTCCTCCTCGCCGCGCCGCTTCTCCAGTTCCTCGATGCCACGGTCCGTGAAGTACATGCGACCAGAATAACGAGGCCGGAGAACCGGAGGGCCCGGCCCCGCGCACAACGCGCGGGGCCGGGCCCTCCGGTGACGTACAGCCGCTGATCAGGCCTCGAAGACCTCGGAGACCAGCTGTGCCTGCTCGGCCTGGTGGCGCTTGGCCGAACCCACCGCCGGGGACGAGCCGTGCGGACGCGAGATGCGGCGCAGGCGCTCACCGTGCGGCACGTCGGCGCCGACGGCCAGGTCCAGGTGGTCGATCAGGTTGAGCGCGATGAACGGCCACGCACCCTGGTTCGCCGGCTCCTCCTGGGCCCAGAGGTACTTCTCGGCGTTCGGGTACTTGGCGATCTCGGCCTGGATCTCCGCACCCGGCAGCGGGTACAGACGCTCCAGCCGGATGATCGCCGTCTCCGTGTCGCCACGCTTCTCGCGCTCGGCGTCCAGGTCGTAGTAGAGCTTGCCCGCGCAGAAGACGACCTTGCGGACCGCCTCGGCCTTGACCGACTCGTCGCCGATGACCGGGCGGAAGCCGCCGGTGGTGAACTCCTCCACCGACGACGCGGCCGCCTTGAGGCGGAGCATCGACTTCGGGGTGAAGACGATCAGCGGCTTGTGGTGCGGGTTGTGCACCTGCCACCGCAGGAGGTGGAAGTAGTTCGACGGGAGCGTGGGCATCGCGACCGTCATGTTGTCCTGCGCGCACATCTGCAGGAAACGCTCCGGACGGGCGGATGAGTGGTCCGGGCCCTGGCCCTCGTAGCCGTGCGGGAGCAGCAGGGTGACGCCGGACGTCTGACCCCACTTCTGCTCGGCCGAGGAGATGAACTCGTCCACGACGGTCTGCGCGCCGTTGACGAAGTCACCGAACTGGGCTTCCCAGATCACCAGGGACTCGGGGCGCGCCAGCGAGTAGCCGTACTCGAAGCCCATCGCCGCGTACTCGCTGAGCAGCGAGTCGTAGACGTTGTAACGGGCCTGCTCGTCGGAGAGGTAGAGCAGCGGGGTGTAGTCCTCGCCGGTCTTCTGGTCGACGAGCACGGCGTGACGCTGACCGAACGTGCCGCGGCGGGTGTCCTGGCCGGCGAGCCGGACCGGGGTGCCCTCCATGAGCAGCGAGCCGATGGCCAGGGTCTCGCCCATGCCCCAGTCGATCGTGCCGTTCTCCACGGAGGCGGCACGGCGCTGCATCTGCGGGAGGAGACGCGGGTGGACGGTGATCCCGTCAGGGATGTTCACCTGCGACTCGGCGATCAGCTTGACGACCTCCGAGGAGATCGCGGTGCCCACGGAGACCGGGAACTCCGCCTGCACGTCCGGGACGTGCGGCTGGGCCGGCGCCGAGGTGGCCTCGCGGACCTCCGCGAACACCTTCTCCAGCTGGCCCTGGAAGTCCTGGAGCGCCTGCTCGGCCTCTTCCAGCGTGATGTCGCCGCGACCGATGAGGGACTCGGTGTAGAGCTTGCGCACCGAGCGCTTCTTGTCGATCAGCGTGTACATCTGCGGGTTGGTGAACTCCGGGTTGTCGCCCTCGTTGTGACCGCGGCGGCGGTAGCAGATGAGGTCGATGACGACGTCCTTGTTGAACGTCTGCCGGTACTCGAAGGCGAGGCGCGCGACACGCACCACGGCCTCCGGGTCGTCGCCGTTGACGTGGATGATCGGAGCCTCGATCATGCGCGCCACGTCGGTGGCGTACATCGAGGAGCGCGAGGACTCCGGGGCGGCGGTGAAGCCGACCTGGTTGTTGATCACCACGTGCACGGTGCCGCCCGTGCGGTAGCCGCGCAGCTGCGACATGTTGAGCGTCTCGGCGACGACGCCCTGGCCGGCGAAGGCCGCGTCGCCGTGGAGCGCGACGGGCAGGACGGTGAAGTCCGTGCCGCCCTTGTTGATGATGTCCTGCTTGGCGCGGGCGATGCCCTCGAGGACCGGGTCGACGGCCTCCAGGTGCGAGGGGTTGGCGGCCAGCGAGACCTTGATCTGCTCGCCGTCCAGACCGGTGAAGGTGCCCTCGGCGCCCAGGTGGTACTTGACGTCACCGGAGCCGTGCATCGAACGCGGGTCGAGGTTGCCCTCGAACTCGCGGAAGATCTGCGCGTACGACTTGCCGACGATGTTCGCCAGCACGTTGAGCCGGCCGCGGTGGGCCATGCCGATGACGACCTCGTCCAGGCGGGCCTCGGCGGCGGAGTCGATGACCGCGTCGAGCAGCGGGATGACGGACTCGCCGCCCTCCAGCGAGAACCGCTTCTGGCCGACGTACTTGGTCTGCAGGAACGTCTCGAACGCCTCGGCGGCGTTGAGGCGGCGCAGGATCCGCAGCTGCTCCTCGCGCTCCGGAGCCGGGCGCGGACGCTCCACCCGGTCCTGGAGCCACTTGCGCTCCTTCGGCTCCTGGATGTGCATGAACTCGATGCCGGTGGTGCGGCAGTACGACTCACGCAGGACGCCGAGGATGTCGCGGAGCTTCATCATCGTCTTGCCGGCGAAACCGCCGACCGCGAAGTCGCGCTCCAGGTCCCACAGGGTGAGACCGTGCTCGGTGATGTCCAGGTCGGGGTGCTTGCGCTGGCGGTACTCCAGCGGGTCGGTGTCGGCCATGACATGGCCGCGGACCCGGTAGGAGTGGATCAGCTCGAAGACCCGCGCGGCCTTGGTGACGTCGTCGTCGTGCGAGGCGTCGATGTCCTTGAGCCAGCGGACCGGCTCGTAGGGGATGCGCAGCGCCTTGAAGATCTCGTCGTAGAAGTCGTTCTCGCCGAGCAGCAGCTGGGCCAGGACACGGAGGAACTCGCCGGACGCGGCACCCTGGATGACCCGGTGGTCGTACGTCGAGGTCAGGGTCATGACCTTCGAGATGCCCAGCTTGTTCAGGGTGTCCTGCGAGGTGCCCTGGAACTCCGCCGGGTAGTCCATCGCGCCGACGCCCATGATGAGGCCCTGTCCGGGCATCAGGCGGGGCACGGAGTGGACGGTGCCGATGCCGCCGGGGTTGGTCAGCGACGCGGTGACCCCGGAGAAGTCGTCCATGCCGAGCTTGCCGACACGGGCCCGGCGGACGATGTCCTCGTACGCCTGCCAGAACTCGAAGAAGTTGAGCGTCTCGGCCTTCTTGATGGCCGCGACGACCAGCTGGCGGTCGCCGTTCGGCTTCACCAGGTCGATGGCCAGACCGAGGTTGACGTGCTCGGGCTTGACCAGGGTCGGCTTGCCGTCCTTCACCGCGAAGGAGTAGTTCATCGACGGCATGGCCTTGAGGGCCTGCACCATCGCGTACCCGATGAGGTGCGTGAAGGAGATCTTCCCGCCGCGGGCCCGCTTCAGGTGGTTGTTGATGACGATGCGGTTGTCGAAGAGCAGCTTCACCGGCACGGCGCGGACCGACGTGGCCGTCGGCAGCTCCAGCGAGGCGTTCATGTTCTTGGCGACGGCGGCCGAGGGGCCGCGCAGCGTCACGAACTCCGGGCCCGCGGGGGCCTCGGCCGGGGCTTCCGCCTTCGCGGGGGCCGGGGTCGCCGGGGCCGGCGCGGCCTTCGCGGGGGCGGCCGGAGCCTTCGCCGGAGCGGCGGCAGCGGGCTCGGCCGGGGCGGCGGGGGGCGCGGCAGGGGCCTGTGCCGCGGGCTGCGCCGGAGCGGCGTTGTTCACGGTGCTCGCGGCGGCGGCCGGAGCCGGGGTCACCGCTCCCGCAGCTGCGGGGACGGGCTTGTCCGCCGTGCCGGACGTACCCGGCTTGTAGTCGGCGAAGAAGTCCCACCAGGCACGGTCGACCGAATTGGGATCCTGGAGGTACTGCTGGTAGATCTCGTCGACGAGCCACTCATTGGGGCCGAAAGCGGCCGCCGGGTTGGACCCGGAGCCTGCTTCTTGATCGGTCGAGATGCTCGAGTTACTGGGGGACTGAGACGACACGGCGGCAACCGCCCTCTTCCGCTTCACAAGGTGATGGACAGCGGAAATCAAGGCTACGCCCCCCGAGCCGTTACGTGCAGGCCGGGCCGGTCTTCGTCGTGCACATCACATCGGAAGTCGGGTTTCGGCGCATGAAATGGCGGGAAACAAGCAGGGTTCCGCTGTCCTTCGGGTACGTGAGGCCAGTGCTGCGGCCCCCTGGACCGTATCTCTTTCCCGACCGGGACGGAGAAACGGGTCCCTCCGCTTCGAACGCCGAGTCAGCCGTGCATCGGTGCGACACCTGGAAGAGTGACCTGTATTCGGCAGCCACGGGCGGATTCGGCCACCCCGATGCGACCGCCGTGCAGATCCACGGCCCAGCGGGCGATCGCGAGGCCGAGCCCCGTGCCGCCGTCGCTCCCCGGACCGTGCGGAGAAGGCGCCTGACCCCGGTTGAAGCGCTCGAAGACCCGATGGCGCTCCGCTTCCGGGATACCGGGGCCCTCGTCGATGACCTCCAGCTCCAGCGACTCGGGACACTGCCCGCGCCGCGCCAGCACCGTGACCCGGCCGTGCGGCGGGCTGTGCTTGACGGCGTTGTCGATCAGGTTGGCGACCACCTGGTGCAGGCGCTCCACGTCCGCGTACGCCGTCAGCTCGGGCGGCGACACGTCGAGGTGCAGATGGACGTCGGTGCGGGAGTGGTTCCCGGAGCCGGAGGAGAGCCGACGGTGCGAGGAGGCGAGATTCGCCTCCTTCAGCACGCCCGACAGGTACGGCCAGACCTCGAAGCGGCGCGCCTTGAGCGCGACCACGCCGTTGTCCAGCCGGGAGAGGTCGAGCAGGGTCTCCACGAGTCTGCCCAGGCGTTCCGTCTGTTTCAGCGCCGTACGCATCGTCTCGGGGTCCGCGGCGGACACCCCGTCGACCACGTTCTCCAGGACGGCTCTGAGCGCCGCGATCGGTGTGCGCAGCTCATGGGAGACGTTGGCCACCAGCTCCTTGCGGTGCCGGTCCTCCGCCTCCAGATCGTCCGCCATGCGGTTGATCGTCTGCGCCAGGTCGCCGAGCTCGTCACGCCGCCCGGCGCCGCTCACCCGTCTCGTGTAGTCGCCGTGCGAGATCGACCGGGCGACGGCCCGCATCTCGTCCAGCGGCGCGGTCAGACCGTGAGCCACGAACTGCGTGATCAGCAGGGTCGCGATCACGGAGAAGACGGTGATGAACCGGAATTCGGTCCTGGTCCGCAGGGCGACGATCAGCAGTCCGGTCGTGATGAACACGGAGACCACCACGAGCGTGCCCAGTTTGGCCTTGATCGAGAAGGGCCGCAGTCCTGAGCCGGGCCGCGTCATGGCGCGGGTGTCTCCAGGGCGTAGCCGACGCCGTGCACGGTACGGATCCGCTCGGCGCCGATCTTCCGGCGCAGGGCCTTGATGTGACTGTCGACCGTACGGGTCCCGGAGGCGTCCGCCCAGTCCCAGACCTCGGCCAGCAGCTGCTCCCGGGACAGCACCGCGCGCGGTGTGTTGGCCAGGCAGACCAGCAGGTCGAACTCGGTCGGCGTGAGGTGGACGTCGTCGGCGCGCACCCTGACGCGGCGCTGCGCGTGGTCGATCTCCAGCTCGCCGAGGCGCAGGATGCCGCTGCGCGGCGTCACCGCGGCCAGGGCGGCCCGCTCGACCCGGCGCAGCAGGACGTGGACCCGCGCGGCCAGTTCCCGCATGGAGAACGGCTTGGTCATGTAGTCGTCGGCGCCGACCCCGAGCCCGACCAGCATGTCGGTCTCGTCGTCCCGCGCGGTGAGCATCAGCACCGGCACGGGGCGCTGGGCCTGCACGCGACGGCAGACCTCCAGGCCGTCGAAGCCGGGAAGCATGATGTCGAGCACCATCAGATCGGGCTGCCACGCCTCCGCCGCGTCCACGGCAGCCGGCCCGTCCAGCGCCGTCTGCACCAGGAAGCCCTCGGCCCGCAGCCGGGCGGAGATGGCGTCGACGATCGTTGCGTCGTCCTCGACCACCAGCACCCGGCGCTGAGCCCCGGGGGTGGCCGCGACGCCGTTGTGGGTGGTGTGTGTCTGTTCCATCGCCCCGCCCCTGCCCGTTCTCACGGAGGCCATTCCCCCGGAGGCACGGTTATCGCTTGTGGATTTCGTCGGTGATCCCTTGTGCCGGTCAGAGCGTAAAGGCAGAAGGTGCCTCTCGGCTACGCAGGGTGTTGTCCGGCGTGAAGGTGTTACCCATGGGAAAGGAGACGGATCGGCTGACTTGTGCCCCCTGATCCATGATCAGGCAGGGATGTGGATGCCTGGTGGGGGTTCAGTCGCCCCGGAGTGCGAGATGGACCACGTCCGGTACACCTCGGGCAACCGCTACTTCTTCGGTCCTTACTGCGTGGAATCCGGCATTCCGCATCGCTCGCTCGAAGTCCGGGGACGGCTGCGCGGACCATACGGCGAGGACTCCACCGGGCGTCAGGCGTGCGCGGCAAGCCGCGAGACCGACGGGTGAATAGAGGTTCCCGTTGTCCTGGGTGACGGTCCAGTCGGGGCCGTTGTCGATGTCCAGGCACAGTGCGTCGTAACGCTCCGTGGTCGTGCGGAGGTGGTCGACGAGGTCAGTGCGCAGGATCTCCGTACGTGGGTCGGCGAGCGCCGCACCGGAGATCCGGCCGAGCGGCCCGTCGAGGTGCCAGTCCACGATGGCCTGTTCCCGCTCGACGACGGCGATCCTGCCCCAGCGTGGTTCGGCGGCCGCCCGTACGAGTGAGTAACCGACGCCGAGCCCGCCGATCAGCACCGACGGATCCGGGCGTCCGGCGGGCAGCCCGGCGAGTGCGGCGTCGATCAGGAGTCGCTCGGAACGCCCGTCGGACGTGTCCATCAGGAAGCAGCCGTTGGCGATGATCTCGAACGCGTCGCCGCGCTCGCGCAGGACGACTTCGCCGAAGGGTCCTTCGCGGCGGTCGAGGACGACGGGGCGGTGGGCATCTGTGGCGGGCATGGGCGCGGTCTCCGGTCTCCTGGGTGCGGGCGGGTGGCTCTTTCGTGCGGCCGCCCATTTTCGCCCACCGCCGACCCCCCGACCAGCCGATATCCGCAGTTCCGCCCTCCCGGTCCGACCGCTCCGGGAATCACCTGGCGCGACGGTGTGCTGGCGTGAGAGTGAAGGCTGCGCGGCCACTGGATCACGGTGATCGCTGAGAGCGAACACGCGGCGGGGAACATTCGGGGGCTCACAAGCATTGAGTCCACATAACTCAACTTGCCTGCTGAAGGGGAGATCATGACCGCTGAGTCCAATGCGTCCAAGGTGTTCACGCCGATCGACCTGCCCGTGCTCCCGCTCGACGACGAGGTCGTACTGCCCGGCATGGTGGTGCCCCTCGACCTGTCGGACGCGGAGGTGCGCGCCGCGGTGGAGGCCGCCCAGGCCGTCGCGCGGCCCGGAGGCGGCAAGCCCGAGGTGCTGCTTGTGCCGCGCATCGACGGGAACTACACCGGGACCGGCGTCCTGGGCACCGTCGAGCAGGTGGGACGGCTGTCGGACGGGGACCCGGGCGCGCTGATCAGGGCCCGCGACCGGGTCCGGATCGGCGCCGGGACGAGCGGCCCCGGGAGCGCGCTGTGGGTGGAGGGCACGCGGATCGACGTGTCGGTGCCCGACCCCCTGCCCGGCTCCGTCGCCGAGCTCGCCAAGGAGTACAAGGCGCTCGCCACCAGCTGGCTGAAGAAGCGCGGCGCCTGGCAGGTCGTGGACCGGGTCCAGCAGATCGAGGACGTCTCCGCGCTCGCCGACAACTCCGGGTACTCGCCCTTCCTCACCACCGCCCAGAAGGTCCAGCTGCTGGAGACCGCCGACGCGGTCGCCCGTCTGAAGCTGGCCATCCAGTGGCTCGGTGAACACCTCGCCGAGCAGGACGTCGCCGAGTCCATCGCCAAGGACGTCCAGGAGGGTGTGGACAAGCAGCAGCGCGAATTCCTGCTGCGGCGCCAGCTCGACGCCGTACGCAAGGAGCTCTCCGAGCTCAACGGCGAGGGCGGTTCCGGTGACGAGTCCGACGACTACCGGGCGCGCGTCGAAGCGGCCGATCTCCCGGAGCACGTCCGCGTGGCGGCCCTCAAGGAGGTCGAGAAGCTGGAGCGGTCCTCCGACCAGAGCCCCGAGGGCTCCTGGATCCGCACCTGGCTGGACACCGTCCTGGAACTGCCGTGGACCGAACGGACCGAGGACGCGTACGACATCAAGGGCGCCCGGGAGATCCTCGACGCCGAACACGCGGGCCTCCAGGACGTTAAGGAGCGCATCACCGAGTACCTCGCGGTGCGCAAGCGGCGTGCCGACCGCGGGCTCGGAGTGGTCGGGGGCCGGCGCGGCGGCGCGGTGCTGGCTCTGGTCGGTCCGCCCGGGGTCGGGAAGACCTCGCTCGGTGAGTCCGTCGCGCACGCCATGGGAAGAAAGTTCGTCCGTGTCGCGCTCGGCGGTGTCCGCGACGAGGCGGAGATCCGTGGCCACCGGCGCACGTACGTCGGCGCGCTCCCGGGGCGCATCGTGCGGGCGATCAAGGAGGCCGGTTCGATGAATCCGGTCGTCCTGCTCGACGAGATCGACAAGGTCGGCTCCGACTTCCGGGGCGACCCGGCGGCAGCCCTGCTGGAGGTGCTCGACCCGGCGCAGAACCACACCTTCCGCGACCACTACCTGGAGGTCGAACTCGACCTCAGCGACGTCGTGTTCCTGGCCACGGCCAACGTCCTCGAGTCCGTTCCGGAGGCCCTGCTCGACCGCATGGAGCTGGTCACGCTGGACGGGTACACCGAGGACGAGAAGGTCGTCATCGCCCGGGACCACCTGCTCCCGCGCCAGCTGGAGCGGGCCGGTCTGAAGGAGGACGAGGTCGGCCTCGACGAATCGGCGTTGCGCAAGCTGGCCGGTGAGTACACCCGGGAGGCCGGGGTCCGGAACCTGGAACGCGCCGTCGCGCGGCTGCTCCGCAAGGTGGCGGCCCAGCACGAGCTCGGCGAGCGTGAACTGCCGGTGACGGTGGCCGAGGACGACCTCCGCGGCCTGATCGGCCGGCCGCACCACGTGCCCGAGTCCGCCCAGGTCCCGGCCGAGCGCCGCACCGCGGTGCCGGGTGTGGCCACGGGTCTCGCGGTGACCGGAGCGGGCGGCGACGTGCTCTTCGTCGAGGCGTCACTCGCCGATCCGGAGACCGGGGCCTCCGGGCTGACCCTGACCGGCCAGCTGGGCGACGTCATGAAGGAGTCCGCGCAGATCGCCCTGAGCTTCCTGCGCTCGCACGGTGCGGAGCTGGAGCTGCCGGTCGCCGACCTGAAGGACCGGGGTGCGCACATCCACTTCCCGGCGGGTGCGGTCCCCAAGGACGGTCCCAGTGCGGGCATCACCATGACGACGGCGCTGGCCTCCCTGCTCTCGGGGCGGCTCGTCCGGACGGACGTGGCCATGACCGGCGAGGTGTCGCTGACCGGACGGGTGCTCCCGATCGGCGGTCTGAAGCAGAAGCTGCTGGCCGCGCACCGGGCCGGCATCACCACCGTGGTGATCCCCAAGCGCAACGAGGCCGACCTGGACGACGTCCCGGCCGAGGTCCTCGACACCCTGGAGGTCCACCCGGTGAACGATGTCCGGCAGGTGCTGGAGATCGCACTCGCCCCGGCCGAGGCCAGGGTGCGGGACAGGATCCCGGCCGCCGCGTAGGCGTCACGGCGTGACGGGCGTGGCACCACGCCGACGGCCGGCGGTGACGGCCCGTCCTCCTCGCGGAGGGCGGGCCGTTCCGCGTTTCCGGTGGGCCGTCAGGGGCGGTAGACCGTGCCGGGTTCGGGCTCGGCGGGGGCCATCAGCTGGGGGACCGTCACGAAGGTGTAGCCGTCCCCCTGCAACGCGTCGATGATGCCGGGCACCGCGGGCACCGTGCCCGGATAGATGTCGTGCAGCAGGATGATCCCGTCCTTGCCCGCCTGTTCGAGGGTCCGCTTCCTGATCAGCGCGGAGTCGTTGGTCGAGAAGTCCTTGGCGGTCGTGCTCCAGAGGATCTGGGCGAGCCCCAGGTCCTTGCTGATCGCGGAGACGGTGTCGTCGGTGCGGCCCTGCGGCGGACGCATCAGACGCGGCTTCCTGCCGGTGACCTCCGCTATCGCGTCCTGGGTCTTCTCCAGCTCGGCGCGTATCTCCGCGGGCTTCCTGTCGGTCAGGATCTCGTGCGTCCAGGTGTGGTTGGCGACCTCGTGCCCCTCGTCCGCGATGCGCCGCACGGTGTCGGGGTGCTTGAGCACATGGTTCTTGCCCAGCAGGAAGAACGTGGCCGGGACCTTCTTCTCCTTGAGGACGTCCAGGAGCCGCGGGGTGTCCTTCCCGGGCCCCGCGTCGAACGTCAGGGCGATGCACTTGGCCTTGCGGCAGTCCACCGGCCCGAACGATCCCTTGGCGTCGGCGGCGGCGTCGGCGCGCGCGTCCCGAGGTGCCGTGGTCGGCATCGAGCACCCACCGAGCGTCAGTGTGAGGACCGTCACCAGGGCAGTGGCCAACCCCGTACCGAACGGAGTCATCTTTCCGGGCACAACAGACACAGCGCGTCACTTCCCCATGGCTCAACCACACACCGGTGGTGCGGCACGGCGTGACTATACATAGCGCGTATACGCACGGTGCATAGTGGGGGTGCGGCGCAGCGCAGCGCCGAGCCCCGGTGACCTGGTGCTCGTCACCGGGGCTCGGTCCCGTGTCCTGCCTGCCGCTCAGCCGTTGGCGAGTGCCACCACGCGGTCGAGTGCGCCGTTGAAGCGGTTGTGGTCGCCGACCGTCGGGCCCGACGACGTGTACTGCCACATCGTGTAGAAGCTCCAGCCGGCGGGCAGCTCGCCGACCGTGGTGTTGTAGCGCGCCACCCAGAGCGGGTTGGTGGCGCCGAAGCTCGCGTTGTTGCCCGTGCAGTCCTTCCACCAGCTGGTGGCGGTGTAGATCACCGGGTCACGTCCGGTGCGCGCCCGGTAGGTGTTCACGAAGTCGCGGATCCAGGCGACCATGCCCGCCTGCGTCTTGCCGTAGCACTGCGCGCCGTACGGATTCCACTCGATGTCCAGCACGCCGGGCAGTGTCCTGCCGTCCCTGGACCAGCCGCCGCCGTTGTCCACGAAGTGGTTGGCCTGTGCCGCGCCGCTGGTGGTGTCCGGAGTGGCGAAGTGGTACGTCCCCCGGATCATGCCCACGTCGTAGGAGCCGGTGTACTGCTGCGTGAAGTAGGTGTTCTTGTAGTACGTGCCCTCGGTGGCCTTGACGTAGGCCCACTTCACGCCGCTGTTCCACAGGGTCGGCCAGGCGACGTCGCCCTGGTGGCTGCTGACGTCCACGCCCTCCGTCTGGACGGCCCGGCCGGCGGGGACGCCGCCCTGGCCGTCGTGGGCGATCACGCCCTGGCCCATCCGTGCCGTGCCCCGTTCGGGGACGGCCTCGGTGCCGGCCGCGTACGCCGCGCCGGGCAGCGTGAGCGGAAGGGCGAGCGCGGCGAGGAGTGCGCCCGCCGCGAGGATGCGGGGGCTGCGGCGGGATGTCGTGGTTCCGGATCTGTGCACGGGCATTGCGTGCCTCCGAGGGCTCGGTGGGGGAGCTCATGGCACAGGAGCGGGTCGGGGCACTCCTGTGGGTGCGCACCATGGCGTGCGCATGTCATTCGGCATGCGGTCCAGGGCACTCACGAAGCTACGCACGTAGACCCGCACTCCGGAAGGGGGTCCGGCCGCCGCCGGAGGTCTACGCCTGCGAAATACTGGCCCAGCTGCGGTGATGGCCGGAGTTGGAAGAAAGTTTCAGCGGCGGGAAAGCGTATGAGGGGTGCTGACGTGCACGGGAACGGAAGCGGCGGTGAACCCGGTGCGGTGGCCGGAAGTGGTGTGGACCATGAGTTCCTCGCCCTGGAGCGGGAGTTGGCAGTCTTCCTGCGACGGGCCCGGGCCAACTCGGGGGAGATGGCCCGGGAGGTCCATCCGGACCTGGAAGCCGCCGCCTACGGGCTTCTCGTGCGGCTGGAGTCGGCGGGGCGGCAGCGAGCCACGGATCTCGCCGCTTACTTCGGGGTGGGCAAGGCGACCATGAGCCGCCAGTTGCGGGCCCTGGAAGGGCTCGGCCTGGTGGCGCGGGAGACCGATCCCGCGGACGGCCGGGCCTCGCTCGTCCATCTCACCGAGGAGGGCCTCGCGCGCTTCCGCAGCGTCCGTGACGCCCGCCGGGGACGTTACGCCCGGAAGCTCGCGGGCTGGGACCGGCGTGAGATCGCGGAACTGGCCCGACTGCTGCACCACTTGAACGAGCGCGCCGAGGGGTGAGCCGGGCCGGAGGGGAGTGCGGGTCAGAGCTCCACAAGGACCGCGGTCGCATCGTCGTGCGTCTTGCCCCGGCGCAGATGCACGCGGTCGCTGTCGGCCCGTTCCAGCTTCCTGACCCTGCTGATCAGCCCGTGCGGACCCACCTGGCGCAGCAGAGTCAGGGTGTCCTTCCAGTCGCCCCGGTGGAACATCTCCGTCCAGCGGCTCGCCCCGTCCGTCAGGGCCGCCAGCGCCCGGACCTCCCCCCGCGGGGTCTCGCCGGTCACCGCGCGTGACGACACGGAGGGGTCCGCCGCCGCCGTGAAGAAGCCGCCCTCCTTGTTCCGTACCCGTGTGTCCACGATCTCCTCCGAGGCGAGCGTCCCCGGCGGCAGCCGGTCGATACGGTCGTCGAGCAGCGGCCGGACCGTCCCGTCGGGCGCCTCGACGAGCAGGGCCGAGTCGGAGAGAACCAGGTGTTCCACCCGTTCGTCGTCCCAACGCGCCAGAGCCACCGTCGCCTGAGGCGTACGCGGGTGAGAAAGGTCACATGGGGACAGGTGTGCATCGGCGGTGCGGCGGATGGACGCCGCGAGGATCTCCGTCAGCGTCAGATCCCGTCGCGAAGCGGACAGTTCGGCCAGTGCGCCGCCGAGCCGTGCCGTGAACCACGGAACCGAATGCACGCACCCGTCGTCGCCCACGGGTGGCGTGACCCCGTCCAGCAGGACGAGGACGCCGCCCCGGCCCGCCGCGGGGGCGGACGCCGAGACCCAGTCCTCGTTGGGGCGTTCGGGGCTGCCGGGCTCCGTGGCGAGTTCGATACGCATCCGGTCAGTCTGCAGGAGGCGGGCGCGCGCCGACGCCGGGCCGTACCGGCAGGTCAGATGGCCCGCCACGGGTGGAACACCCATGCTCCCCGCATATGCGGGCGGGCATACTGCCAAAGCCTGGCCCGAACTTCCACCCGGCGGTCCGTGCATGCCCTGCGCCGCCAGTGGGGAGACTTGTTCGCCAACTCCAGAGTGCGGTTCACTCGTTCGAGTGGCGGAGCGGTTGATGCACGGCCCCTTCCCAAAAGCGCTGGAATGGTCAGAAGCCGTACGGCGCACACCAGGGCGGGTGCCCATTCACGTGACCGTGCGTCACCTCTGCTTCAAGGGCGGACGAGTCAAGATTGCGAGCACCGGTGCAGAAGAAGCGGCCTCGGAGCAAGGACAGCACGCGCGAGGAGTCCGGGGCGACGCCCGGGACTGCGGGTGCCTCCAAGCGGACCGTGCGGGTACGCAGCCGGCTCGTCGCCGGCGTTGCCGTCGTGGGGATCACCGTCATCGCCGCGGGTGCCCCCGCGGCCCTCGGCGCGTCCTCCGACCTCAACGAGTCCCAGCGGCTGGTCACACTGGCCGAGTTGAACCAGCAGGCCATCACCCTCGCGCACTCCCTCGCGGACGAGCGCGACGAGGTCACCGCCCACATCGCGGGCGGGCGTGAGGACGGGGGCGCCGAGGACCGCGGCACGAGTACCGCGGCCCGCGTCGACCAGCAGGTGGACGAGATCCGGGCGACCGCTCCGGCGGCGCTCCGCCGGGACCTCGCCACCCTTCCCTCGCTGCGCCGGACCGCCCTCACGGGCAAGGGCTCGGCCATGGAGGCGTACACGGCGTACTCCGAGGTCATCGCCAAGCTCCACGACCTCGCCCAGGAACTCGCCGAGAAGACCCCGCCGAGGGCCGCCGACGCCACCCGCGCCCCCCTCGCACTCGGCGGCGCCGTGGAGCAGGCCTCCGCCACCAGGGGGCTGCTCCTGGCCGCCCTGGCCGTGCCGGGAACGGAGCCGCAGCAGCAGATCGACCCGTTCACCGGTCTCCCCGTGCAGAGCCAGGACACCGCCTCCGACGAGGGCGACCGCGACCGCGACGAACTGAGCGCGGCCGCCCAGCAGGCGCGGGTGCGCGAGCTCGCCTCCCTCGCGGAGTTCGACCAGGCAGCCGGTTCCGCCGCCCGGGACAAGCTCTCCTCCACGGTCACCGGCCCCGAGGTCACCAGCGCGGAGAAGTACCTCACGCGGTTCACCGACCGACCCGAGCTGTCCGACACCGACCGGGAAGCGGACCCGGAGAAGGTCGAGGCGGCACTGTCCGCCCGCATCGACCGCATGCGCGGTGTCGAGTCCGCGCTGGGCACCGAACAGGTGAAGCGTCTCGAGGGGCTGCGGGACGACGACGTCACCGCGCTGGAGCTCCGGCTCGCCCTGCTCGGCGGCTGTGTGCTGGTCGCCATCGGCGTTTCCACCGCCGTCGCCCGCACCCTCACCCAGCCGCTCGCCGTCCTGCGGATCGGGGCCGGCCGTATCGCCGCCGAGCCCGAGACCGCCGAACCGGTGCGCTACACCGGACGCAACGACGAGTTCGCCCAGGTCGTACGGTCCATCAACACCCTGCACGGCAAACTGCACGGACTGCACCAGGAGGTCGACGGCCGACGGGAGAGCCTGCGGACCGGGCGCGGCGACCTGGCCACCGGCCAGGAGTCCCTCGCCGGAGAGCGGGCCGAACTGCAGGCCCAGGTGGCGGAGCTCACCGGACAGCTCGAACGGCTCCGGAACACGATCCACCACACCTTCGTCAATCTCTCGCTGCGCACGCTCGGCCTCGTCGAGCGCCAGCTCGGCGTCATCGAGGGCCTCGAGGAGCGCGAGCAGGACACCGAGCGCCTGGCGACCCTCTTCAAGCTGGACCACATGGCCACCGTCATGCGGCGCCACAGCGAGAACATGCTGGTCCTCGCGGGGACGGAGCACAACCAGGGGCACGCGGGCCCGATCCCCCTCGTCGACGTGCTGCGCGCCGGGGTCAGCGAGATCGAGCGGTACGAGCGGGTGAAGATCCAGTCCCTGCCGCCGCACGCCCAGGTCGCGGGCTTCGCCGCCGACGACCTCAGCCACCTCGTCGCCGAACTCCTGGAGAACGCGACGTCCTTCTCCCCGCCCGACTCGCACGTGGAGCTCTCGGGCTGGCTGCTGGAGACCGGCGAGGTGATGCTCTCCGTGCAGGACGAGGGCATCGGCATGTCGGCGGTCCGGATGAGCGAACTCAATGCCAAGCTGGCCGACCCGGCGTCCTTCGAGGCGGGCGAACAGGCCGCTGACGGGGCCGGGCTGGGCCTTCAGGTGACCTCACTGCTGGCGGCCCGCCACGGGGTGAAGGTGGAGCTGCGCGATCAGAAGGGGAGCGGGGTGACCGCGGTCGTCGTCCTTCCGCAGACGCTCCTGCCCAAGGCGCCGCCCGCGTCCACCCCGCCGTCCGTACCGCTGCCGGGGGACGCGCCCACGCTGAACCTCCCGGGGTCGGTCGCCGAGGCCAACTCCAACGCGCTGCCGCCCCGCTCGGCCCCTCCCGTGGAGGACCCGCTGATCGCGGCCGCGGAGCGGACCCTGCAGGACGCGGGCCATGGGCCGGCGGCCGGGCCGGAGCCCGCCCCGGCAGCGGAGCCCGCACCCTCACCGGAGCCCGCCCCGGCACCGGAGCCCGCCGCACCCGCCGGCGCCGCACCCGCACCCGCTCCCGCCGAGCCCGTCTCCGCGTCCGAGGCCCACGAGGAGTCCGAGGCCGAGACCACGATGCAGGTCCGGCTGCCCGCGCAGAAGGACGCGCGGAAGGACGCGCAGAAGGACACGCACAAGGACGCTCCGAGTCCGTACGCCATCGGTCCCGACCGCCACGAGCGCGCCGCCGACACCAGCCCGGCCACGGGTCACGGGCCCGCAGACGGCTCCGCAGGCGGCCCCACCGCCGCCGCCGACGCCCTTCCGGGCCCCCGGCAGCCGCTCACCGGACTGGGCGAGGAGGTGCCCGACCCGGCGCCCACTCCCGAGCGCCTCACGGACAAGGGGCTGCCCAAGCGCACCCCCAAGGTCACCGCGGCACCGTCGGCCCCGGACACCGAGCGCAAGGGAAGCCTGGACAAGGACGCCCTGCGCCTTCGGCTCGGCGGGTTCCACCAGGGGGCGAAGGACGGCCGCCGCGATGTGGAGGCGGAGATCGAGGAGAACGGCCCACAGACCGACCAGGACCGTAGCGACGGTCGCATCGATGAGACGGGGGACACAGTCGAGGAGGCACGCAGTTGACTGCGCCCAGCACATTCGGGCTGAGCAGCGAGGCCCGGAACCTGCACTGGTTGCTGAGCAATCTCGTGGAAGAGGTGCCAGGGGTCCACTCGGTCACCGTCGTCTCGTCCGACGGACTGATGCTGCTCTCGTCGGACCCCGGTCTCGCGACGGCCGACGCGGCGGGACGGCGGTCGGGCCCCAGGGGCTCCAGCGCCGACCTCGCCACCATCGTCTCCGGCATCGGGTCCCTCACGATCGGTGCCGCCAAGCTGATGGACGGCGGCGCCGTCAAGCAGACGATGGTCGCGATGGACGAGGGCAGCGTCTTCGTCATGTCGATCAGTGACGGCTCCCTGCTCGGAGTGCACGCCACCGTCGACTGCGACATGAGCGTCATCGCCTACCACATGGCACTCTTCGTCGGCCGCGCCGGACATGTACTCACCCCCGAACTCCGCAGCGAGCTGCGCAAATCGATGGAGAGCATCCAGTGACGTCAGCTGCCGAACCTGTACGGAAGCTCCCCGTACGGGGAGCGGACCGCAAGGCCGCACGCGTCCGTCCGTACTCCCTCACCGGCGGCCGCACCCGCTTCGGCCACGTCCTGCTCGTCGAGACGTTCGTCGCCGCGCTGGAGGCTCCCGAGGAGCGCCGCGAGCTGACGAACGGCAACCTCGCCTCGCGCGTCATGCCGGAGCTCCACGCCATCGTCGAACTCTGCCGCCGCATGCGTACGGTCGCGGAGATCTCCGCCCTGCTGAAGATGCCGCTCGGCGTGGTGCGGGTACTGCTCAGCGACCTGGCCGACCAAGGAAAGATCCGCGTCTACGGCACCGGTCACGGCACCGGCCAGCCCGACCGCGCGCTGCTCGAAAGGGTGCTCGATGGACTCCGCCGTCTCTGACGCGCCGCTCTTCACCCCGCGTCAGCGGGAGCCGCAGGACCCGCTCGACGAGCCGGTCAAGCCGTGGCAGATGGACCACACGCGCGCGCCGATCGCGACCAAGATCGTGGTCGCGGGTGGGTTCGGAGTGGGCAAGACGACCTTCGTCGGTTCGGTCTCCGAGATAACCCCGCTGCAGACCGAAGCGCTGATGACGCGGGCCAGCGAGGAGATCGACGACCTCACGGCGACCCCCGACAAGGTCACCACGACCGTCGCGATGGACTTCGGCCGTCTCACCCTGGACGACGACCTCGTCCTGTACGTCTTCGGCACCCCCGGCCAGCAGCGCTTCTGGTTCATGTGGGACGACCTGGTGCGCGGTGCGATCGGCGCGATCGTCCTGGCCGACACGCGTCGCCTCGCCGACTGCTTCGCCGCGCTCGACTACTTCGAGAGCTGCGGCCTTCCCTACATCGTCGCCGTCAACCACTTCGAGGGGACGGCCGGTTACGACGAGGCGGACGTCAGGGACGCCCTGAGCGTGTCTCCGCAGGTACCTGTTGTGATCATGGACGCGCGTCAGAGGATCACCGTCGTCGAGTCGCTGCTCACCCTGGTGAGGCACGCACTCGACGCCACTCCCGAGTAACGCCCCCGGAACACGTAACGGAGAACCGCGATGAGGAAGATACTCATAGTCGGAGCCGGTCAGTCCGGTCTCCAGCTGGCCCTCGGACTGCAGTCCGAGGGGTACGAAGTGACCCTGATGTCCAACCGCACCGCGGACGAGGTCCGGTCCGGCCGGGTCATGTCGACGCAGTGCATGTTCCACACGGCTCTCCAGCACGAGCGCGACCTCCAGCTGAACTTCTGGGAGTCGCAGGCCCCGCGGATCGAGGGCGTCGGCGTCTCGGTCGCCGGGCCGGACTCCTCGCGCGCCGTCGACTGGGTCGGCGAGCTGGACGGTTTCGCCCAGTCCGTCGACCAGCGGGTGAAGATGGCCGGCTGGATGGAGACCTTCGCCCAGCGCGGCGGACAGCTCGTCATCCACGGTGCCGCGGTCTCCGACCTGGACTACTTCTCCCGCACCTACGACCTGGTGATGGTGTCGGCCGGCAAGGGCGAGCTCGTCTCCATGTTCGGCCGGGACGCCTCGCGTTCGCCGTACGACGCCCCGCAGCGCGCGCTCGCTGTCGCGTACGTCCACGGCTTGGGCCCGCGGCCCGAGCACCCCGAGTTCGACGCGGTGCGGTGCAACCTGGTCCCGGGCGTCGGTGAGCTCTTCGTCATGCCGACCCTGACGACCTCGGGCCGGGCGGACATCCTGTTCTGGGAGGGCGTCCCGGGCGGTCCGCTCGACGCCTTCCAGGGCATCAAGGACCCCTCGGAGCACCTGGCCAAGACGCTGGAGCTCATGGAGAAGTACACGCCGTGGGAGTACGCACGCGCCACGAATGTCGAACTGACGGACGCCAACGGGACGCTGGCGGGCCGTTACGCCCCGACCGTGCGCAAGCCCGTCGGCCGGCTGCCCGGTGGCGGCCTGGTCCTCGGTGTGGGGGACGTGGTCGTCGCGAACGACCCGGTCACCGGCCAGGGCTCCAACACCGCTTCCAAGTGCGCGCACTCCTACCTGCGGTCGATCCTGGACCACGGCGACCGGGCCTTCGACGAGGAGTGGATGGAAGCCACGTTCGAGCGGCACTGGGCGAACACCCAGCACGTCGTGAAGTGGACGAACGCGATGCTCGGCCCGCCGCCGGAGCACGTGCTGAACCTGATCGGCGCGGCCGGTCAGCTCCAGCCGGCCGCGGACCGGTTCGCCAACGGGTTCGACGACCCGGCGGACTTCGACAACTTCTTCTTCGAGCCGGAGAAGACGAACGCGTACCTCGCCGAGATCTCGGGCGCCCAGGGCTGACCCCCGGGCGCACGGAGAGCAGGGCCGCCCCACGGACGGGGCGCCCCTGCTCTCACGCGTCGGGGGCGTCGTACCCCGTGTCCGCCCCCGAAGTGGCGCCCTCGGGGAGTTCCGGCAGGGTGTACGCGCTGAGCGGCTCGCCGTCCGGGTCGGGCCGGACGGCCCCCAGGAGCGGGTTCGAGGCCAGCGGCGAGACCTTCACCGTGGCGCCGGGCCGGGGGGCCTGCACCACGAGGCCGTCGCCGATGTAGAGCGCGACATGCGTGGCCTCGGGGAAGTAGACCACCAGGTCGCCCGGGCGCAGCGAGCCGACCGGTACCTTCGGCAGCCGGCGCCACTGTTCCTGTGAGGTGCGCGGGATGTCCCGGCCCGCGGCCGACCAGGCCTGCGAGGTGAGCCCGGAGCAGTCGTAGGACTCCGGGCCCTCCGCGCCCCACACGTACGGCTTGCCGATCTGCTCGACGGCGTGGCGGACGGCGGCGGCGCCCTCCTCGGAGGGCGGGCGGACCGTGCTGAGCGCCCCCGAGGCGGTGAGTGCGTCCTGGGCCTTGCCGATGTTCTTCTCCTCCAACGCCGTCAGTGCCGCGAGCTGTTCGGCGGAGAGCGATGCCAGCATCGCCTCGATGCCCTTCAGCCGCGACCGCACGTCGTCGCGCTGCTTCTTCCGCCGGTCGGCCAGTACCCGCTGCCGTTCCTCCGCCGCCCGGGACCTGTCCGCCAGGGCCTCCGCGTGCTTCTCCGCGCCGGTGAGCCGGTCCACGACGGCAGTCCGGCCGGCCTGGGCGCGCGCGATGACGTGGCTCTGCTCCAGGGCACGGGACGGGTCCTCCGCGAGCAGCAGCCGCATGTACAGGGAGAAGTCGGTGCGCCCCTGGTACTGGGCACGTGCCAGTCGCCCGGCGTCCCGGCGTCCGGAGTCCAGCGCGGCCCTGGCCCTGGCCAGCTCGGTGCGCAGCTTCTCGGCCTCTGCGGTCCGCTCCTTCAGCTCCTCCTCGGTGCCGTTGTAGAGCTCGCCGGCCTCCTCGGCCTTCCGGTAGAGCGTCTGCAGCTGCTTCAGCAGCCCGGCCACGCTCTGCGGGGCGGCTCCGGCCGCTGGTGCGGGCTCGGGCCCGGAGGGTTCGGCGACGGCGGGGGACACGGCGGGGGAGACGGCGACGAGCGTGGCCAGCGCCGCTGTGCAGAGGGCGTGTACGACTCGGCCCGGCACGACATCACCTCCGGGGTCGGGGGCGGTGCCGAATTAATCGGACAACCCCACAAATGGTCGGATCTTGTCCATACGGTCACTCGGCCCCGGGTGATGCAAGGACCGCCGGGCGTGCCGTCCGGGGCGTACCCCGGACGGCGGACACCCGGGCGGGTCCACTCCACGCGCTCTCACGGCAGCGCGCCGGCGAGGTGCGCGGGGCGAAGCGGTGTGGATCGTCCTGACACAGCGCCTCCATGGCGCACCCTTCGTGACCGCGCCCCGGCACCTGGCCGCCGATCCTGCGACCGCCCGTACGGACGTTCCTCAGGAGCCGCTGCCGGGCTTCGTCCAGGGCCACTTGGGAGTGAAGCGCTCACGGCCCCCGGGCACGTACTCGTACACCCAGCCCCGTTGCAGCCCGAGACGCTTCGAGTAACCCGCCGGAGCGCGGCGGTAGGCGTGGACGGTGGCCGGTCCGCCGTCGGCGTCCGGCACCGGGACCTCGTACCACTTGGGTGGATGACCGGTCGGTCCGAGCAGCACGGGCAGCACCCGGCCGTCCAGGGGGCCGCCGCGGAAGGACGTGTTCTCGCTTTTCACCCGGCCAGTGTCACTCAGGCCGGCGGCAGCAGGTGCGCGGCCCGGCCTGCCACCGGGATGATCAGCGTGGCGAGCCGTCCGGCGGGCCCGTCGGCGGTCTCCTGGCTCAGCAGCTCCGTCACCACGATTCCCGTCTCCTCGTCCGAGGCGGCGGTGGCCGCGAGGAGCGCCATCAGATGATCGACCAGCCAGCCCCGCAAGTCGGAGGCGGCCGGCTCCTTCCCCTCGTCCAGCCAGATCAGGGACGCCGCCTCCACGGCCGCGATCCAGGTGCGCACCATCATCCGCAGGCGTGGCCCGGCGGGTTCCTGTCCCGGGCCGGTGCCCCGGCCCAGGTGGGAAAGGATCTGCTCGGCCGCCGACCGGCGCACGCCGTCCACTATCGTCGTCGTCCGCGAGGTCTCGGCCACGCTGCCGCCGCGCAGCAACGCGCTGAAGCCCGCGTCGTGCTGGTCGACGAAGCCGAGGTAGCGGTCCAGGACCCGGCCGACCCGCTCGGTGGGCGGTCCGGCGGCGGGTTCCGCGAAACAGAGGGTCAGCTGATCGGCGGCCGACCCGAGGGCGGCCTCGTACAACTGCTGCCTGCCGCCGGGGAAGTAGCGGTAGACCAGCGGGCGGGAGACCCCGGCCGCGGTCGCCACCTCGTCGATGGACACGTCGTCCGGCGCCCGGTGGGCGAAGAGCGTGAGCGCCGCGCCCAGCAGCTGGGTGCGGCGCTCCTCGACACCGAGCCGTCGGTAGGCGCGGGCCGGAGGTGCTGCGGGGGCGGAGGTCATACCTCGAAGCCTAAGCGCTGGCCCCATGAGGCGGGTCGGTCTCAGGCCAGCAGCCCCGACCTCTTCCACAGCCTGCGCCCCACGCCGTTGAGCACGCCGATGTCGTCGAAGAAGTCCGTGAGCCGCTTCGCTCCCGTCTGCATGACCTCCGCGCGGTGGCCGCTCGCCCGCACCTGCGCGACGGCCTCGCGGCGGTCCAGACCGACGCTCTCGTACACCTGCGGGTTGACGAAGCAGACGGAGAAGACCCGGGCGGCCTCACCGCAGTTGAGCCGGGTCAGCCGGCGTTCCCAGTGCGGTGCGGTCACCATCTGCCGGCGCAGCTCCTCGCGGGCGTACCGCACATGCCTGGCCTCCTCGACGACATGGATGCGGGTCACTCCGCGGACGAGCGACTGGACGCGCTCGTCGGGGAAGGTGAGCCGCTGCATCCAGTCCAGGATCTCCTCGCCGAGCAGGGTCGCGGCGAACGAACCGGGGGTGGTGGAGACGGACTTCAGCACCCGCGCCAGATTGTGGTAGCGCCGGGGCACCCGGTAGGCGGGGGATCCGCCCCACTCGATCATGCGGGCGAACATCATGGAGTGCCGGCACTCGTCGGCTATCTCGGTCAGCGCGTAGCGGACGTGCTTGCTCGTCGGGGACTTGTCGTAGATGTGCCGGACGAGCAGCTGCATCAGGATGATCTCGAACCAGATGCCGAGCGAGGCCAGCGACGCCGCCTCGTGGCGCGCCAAATCCATCCGCTGTTCCTCGGACATCTTCCGCCACAGCGGGGTGTCGTACAGAGAGACCAGCTCGGGCGGCCAGAACCACTTGCCGTCCTCGACGGCCGCGTCCCAGTCGAGTTCGGTGTCCGGGTCGAAGGAGTGCTTGGCCGAGGCCTCGAGCAGGCGGGCCGCGACCTGCTCGCGGTCCTTGAGCGGGCCGAGCGCATCGCGCAGCGCCTTGATGTCCTCGTCGGTCACTGTCGTCATGGCTTCAGGCACCTCACACAGGTGTTACCGGTGGTCAAGTTTTCGGTCACGCATTATGAGACCGCCTGTCAGCAAGGTGGTCAATCCCCTGTGCGCGACTTGTTGACTACGCGTCTACCAGCGTGTGAACCTGCCAACTGACGTCAGCACCACGGAATGCACGATCCTCGCCGGGCGAAGGAGCTGTCCGTGTCGACACACGACCTCTACATCACCCCACCCGCCACACCGACATGGCAGGTACCTGCCACAGGCGCGGCCCGTTTCAGCTGGGACTACGACGACGGCCGCGAACGCCTCCTCGCCCTCTACCAGAAGGGCAAGGACAAGCAGTGGGACGGCAACAAGCGCATCGACTGGAGCCTGGAGGTCGACCCCGCCGACCCGCTCGGAACCCCGGACGAGGCGCTCCCGCTCCACGGCACCCCGCACTGGTCGAAGATGACCGAGCGGGACCGCGGTGAACTGCGCAAGCACTACACCTCCTGGCAGTTCAGCCAGTTCCTGCACGGCGAACAGGGCGCCATGGTCTGTGCCGCCCGGATCGTGGAGTCGGTACCCGACCTGGACGCGAAGTTCTATTCGGCGACCCAGACGATGGACGAGGCGCGGCACGCGGAGATCTACGGCCGCTTCCTGCACGAGAAGGTCGGGATGCTCTACCCGATCAACGACAACCTCCAGGGGCTGCTCGGCGACACCCTGCGCGACTCCCGGTGGGACATGCCCTACCTCGGCATGCAGGTCCTCATCGAGGGGCTGGCGCTCGCCGCGTTCGGCATGATCCGCGACACCACGACCAAGCCGCTGCCCAAGCAGATCCTCGCCTACGTCATGCAGGACGAGGCCAGGCACGTGGCGTTCGGGCGGATGGCGCTGCGCGACTACTACCAGCAGCTGAGCGACGCCGAACTGCGTGAACGCGAGGAGTTCGTCATCGAGGGCTGCTACCTGATGCGCGACCGCCTCAGCGGCGTCGAGGTCCTGGAGAACTTCGGCATCGGCAGGCAGGAGGCCAAGGAGCTCGCGGAGCACTCCGAGTACCTCCAGCTCTTCCGCAAGCTGCTGTTCAGCCGGATCGTCCCCTGCGTCAAGGACATAGGCCTCTGGGGCGAACGGCTCCAGAAGGCCTATGTCGAGATGGGCGTCTTCGAGCTGGGCGACTCGAACCTGGACCTGCTGATGGCGCAGGACGAGGAGATCGCCGAGCAGTTGGACCGGGACCGCTTCGCGGTCGAGGAGCAGGCCCGGGTCGCGGAGGTGGCGGAGGCGATAGCGGAGGGCGGGCGTTAGTCAGTTCTCCTCCGGGATCTCGATCGTCCTACCGTTCTCGTCGAGGGTCCGGTTGCTCCAGTAGGTGTCCCACTTGTCCTCCACCCGCTCGGGGACCTTGCCCTCCGGGTAGCGGGCGTAGCCCTTGGGCGGCTCCTCGTCGTCGGCCACGCACGCGCTGCCGGCGCTGTTCACGCGCAGGACCGGGTACTCGTCGCCGCCGCAGACCGCGTCCTGCAGGGAGCAGGCGCTGGTGAGCAGGGCGACCGTGGCGCCGGCAAGGGCGAGCCCGAGCGCGCTGCGTGACGGGATGCGGAGTCGGTTGGCCGTACGCATGGTGGGGGTCCCTTCGGTGGTTCGCTGACAGGTCGAGCCTGCCGTGGCCGGAGGGGAGAAACGTGAGCCCGCGTACTCATATCCGCTGTACGTACGTGGGGATCGGGCGGAGTATGTCCGGCATGAACCCCTTCTCCGGCCACGGTGATCCGGCGGCGGCGCGCCGCAGCCTCGAAGCGCTCGCCCTCGGCGACGCCTTCGCGGAGCGCTGGTTCCCGCTCTTCCGGCCTCCCCGACGGGCGTACGCCGAGGTCCGGGCGCGCCGGACCCCGCACGAGCCCGTGTGGCACTGGACCGACGACACGGCCCTGGCACTGGCGCTGCAGCGGGTCCTCGACGAGTACGGGCAGGTCGAGCAGGACCGGCTCGCCCTGTACTACGCCCAGGCCTTCGACGCGGACCAGGCACGTGGTTACGGGCACGGCATGCACCTCCTCCTGCCGGAGCTGCTGACCTCGCCGGCCGACTGGCGCACCCTGGCGCCCGGGCTCTTCGAGGGCGGCAGCCTCGGCAACGGAGCCGCGATGCGGGTGGCGCCGCTGGGGGCCCGATTCCACGCCGACGTGGACCATGCGGCCGAACAGGCCGTGCTCTCGGCGGTCGTCACCCACGCGCACCCGGAGGGGGTGGCCGGAGCGGTGGCGGTCGCCGTGGCGGCGGCGCTGTCGGTGCGCGGGGAGTTCACGCTGGAGGGGGTCGCCGAGCGCACGCCCGAAGGGCTGGTCCGCGACGGTGTGCTGCGTGCCGCGCGGGTGCCGTTCGCCACGGAGCCGTGGAAGGCCGCCGACCTCCTGGGCAACGGGCAGCGGATCAGGGCCGACGACACGGTGCCCTTCGCGCTGTGGACCGCGGCCCGGCACCCCGGTGACCTGGAGGCGGCGCTCTGGGCGACGGCGGAGGGCTTCGGCGACGTGGACACCACCTGCGCGATCACGGGGGGAGTGGTCGGAGCGGCCACCGGGGTGGACGGGGTCCCGGCGGAGTGGCGCGCCCGGCGTGAACCGCTGAGCTGACGGGGCGGATCCTCCTGACCGGTACCGGCTGAAGCGCATCGAATTCGCGTTCGCACCGGTGACGTAACGTGAGCGGCATGAGCATGCCGCCGCAGCCGCCGTACGGCCCCTACGGGCCACCTCCGCCCCAGCACAATCCGTACGGGCAACAGCCCCCGCCCGGGCCCTACGCACCGCAGCAGCCGGTCTACGGCTACCCGCCGCAGCAGGCCGTCCCCGGCTACCCGCCGCAGCCGCCCCTCGGGGCGCCCGGCGCTCCCGGTCCGTGGGGGCAGCCCGGCGGGCAGCCGGGAATGCCGGGGTGGCCGCCGCAGCAGCCGCGCAAGAGGCGGACCGGTCTCGTCGTGGGCATCGTGCTGGGGGCGACGGTCCTCGTGATCGGCCTCGGCTTCGGCGCGTTCAAGCTGGTCGGCTCGGGTGCGGACGCGGTGTTCCCCGAGGCCACGCAGAAGCTCGTCGTGGAGAAGGCTGTGCTGGAGGGGGAGTTCACCCTCAACAAGGACATGTCGGAGACCGAGGGCAAGAAGATCGAGGACATGCCCGACGCGAGCATCCGCGACGCGAAGGCCGTCGTCGCGCAGTACGGCTCGGAGGAGAACGGCATGCTGGTGCTCTCCGGCATGTACGGGCGGTTCGCCGGGCCCGAGGTCATGCGGAGCAAGATGATGAAGGGGGCGGCCGAGGCGGAGAACACGAAGCTGGTCGTGCCGCCCGAGGAGTTCACGCCCGCGGGGTACGGCATCACGGTGGAGTGCCAGGTCGTGCAGACCGAGGAGATCGGCCTGACGTACAACACACCGATGTGCGCGTGGGGCGACGGGAACACCGCCGCGTCCGTCTCCGTGATCCGGCCGGGAGACCTCAGCGCGGCGCCCCAGGACCTCGATCTGGAGACGGCCGCCGAGGAGACCGCGAAGGTCCGCTCGGAGATCCGCAAGCCGATCGGCTGAGCCGGCGCGGCGGCCCCGGCGGCGGCAGGACGCGCTCCGCCGCGCACGCCACGCCGAGCAGTTCCGCGTCCGTCCCCCGTCCGGTCACCAACTGGAGACCGGTGGGGCAGCCGTCCGGGGTGAAACCGGCGGGCAGGCTCGCCGCCGGATGGCCGCTGAGGTTGAACGCCCAGGTGAGGGCAGTGGAATAGACGTCACCCGGGCCCTCGTGGCCGTGCGGGGGGTTGGGCGTCACCGGAGTGATCAGCAGGGGCGTACGGGCGAAGAAGACCTCCAGCGTCCGGTCGTTGGCGGCGCGGAGCGCCCGGGTGGCGGGGGTGGGCGACCCGCCGCGTATCGCCGCCCACGCCTCCGCCGGGTCCGACAGCGTGACGGGGGCCCGGACGAGGCGGATCACCCCGGCCGCGGCAAGCCGCTCCACCGCGGCCCGCGTCACCCCGGCCACCTCCGGGTCCACGGACGCGAAGCCCAGGTCCGGGCTGTACGCGGCCGGCACCGGAAGGCGTGCCGGCCGTGGCGCGTACCCGTCCAGCACGTGGCGCAGGTACGGTTCCGCCCGTGCGGCCGAACTCGCGAGCACGCCCGGGGACGCGAGGCCCGTGCGGTCGGGGGAGGGGAGCAGGCCCGTCGTCGTCTTCAGGCCGAAGACCCCGCACCACGCCGCCGGGATCCGTACCGACCCGGCCCCGTCGCTGCCCGTCGCCAGCTCCACCATCCCGGCCGCGACCGCCACCGCCGAGCCCGCCGAGGAGCCGCCAGGGGTCCGGTCCGGCCGCCACGGGTTGACCGTACGGCCGTGCGCGCCCTGCCCCCAGGTCTGCCAGTGGGTGCCGGGGCCCGGCACGGAGGTGGAGCCGACCGGGACGGCGCCCGCGGCGGCGAGTCGGCGGGCCGCGTACGAGCGGAGGCCGGCGCGGCCCTTGACGGCGAACGGCAGGCCGGCGAGCGGGAGGCCCCGGGCGGCCCGCTCCTCGGCGAGCGCCTCCTCGTGCCGGAGCTCCACGAACGCATGGAGTTCCGGGTCCAGTTCGTCGATCCGGGCCAGTGCCGCCGCCACCGCTGAAGTCATGCGGTCAGTCTCGGCCCTCCAGCGCCGCCTCCATCACCGCCCGGGCGATCGGCGCCGCGTCGCCGCCCCCGCTGACGTCGGCCCGGTCGGCCGACGCGTCCTCCACGACCACCGCGACGGCGACCGCCGGGCGGCCGGAGTCCGGTGCCTGCGCCCAGGCGATGAACCAGGCGTACGGCGTACCGGAGTTGTCGACCCCGTGCTGGGCGGTGCCCGTCTTGCCGCCGACGGTCACCCCGTCGATCGCCGCGTTCGCGCCGGTGCCGTTCTCCACGACGTCGACCATCATCCGCTGGAGCTGCCGCGCCGTCGTCGGGTCCATGGCCCGGTCGTACGAGTCGGGGCCCTGACGCCGGACCGTGCGGCCGTCGCCGGTGGTGACCCGGTCGACCAGGTGGGGGCGCATGAGGTCACCCCCGTTCGCCACGGCCGAGGCCACCATCGCCATCTGGAGCGGGGTCGCCGCCGTGTCGAACTGCCCGATCGACGACTGGGCCAGCTGGTCGTCGCTCATGTCCGAGTCGAAGTTGCTGCGGGCCACCCGCGACGGGATCGTCAGCTCGCTGTCGTTGAAACCGAATCCGTCCACCGTCTCCAGCATCCCTTCCAGCCCCACCTCGACCCCGAGATGGGCCATCACGGTGTTGCAGGAGACCCGGATCGCCTCCGCCAGGGACGCCTTCTCGCAGCCGCGCGCCTCGTCGGGCAGCACGGTCGAGGTGCCCGGCAGCACGTACGGGGACGGGGTGTCCGTCTCCGCGTCCGGATCGGTGACCACCCCCGCGTCCAGCGCCGCGGCGGCCGTCACGATCTTGAAGGCCGAACCCGGCGGATAGGTCTGGCGGATGGCCCGGTTGAGCATCGGCCTGCTCGGCGCGCGGTTGAGCCGCGTCCACGCGTCGGTGACGGCGGAGCCGGTGCCGGAGAGGACCTCGGGATCGTACGAGGGCGAGGAGACCAGCGCCAGGATCCGGCCGGTGGCCGGGTCGAGCGCGGCCACCGCGCCGCGTCGGCCGTCCAGGCCCTCGTACGCCGCGCGCTGTGCCGATTCCTCGATGGTGGTGACGACGTCGCCGCCGGGCTGCCGGCCGCGGGTGAGGTCGCCCCACAGCGGGAGCGGTGCCAGGAGCGGGTCGGTGCCGGCCAGGACGCCGTCCTCGGCGTTCTCCAGCAGCGTGGTGCCGTACGTCTGCGAGGCGTAGCCCGTCACCGGCGCGTACAACGGGCCGTGCCGGTAGGTGCGTTCGTACGCGAGCTGCTCGCCGGTGTCCTTCGAGCCGGTGACGGGTGCGTCGCCGACCACGATGTCGCCGCGCGGCCGGTCGTAACGGTCGATGGTGGTACGGCGGTTGGCGGAGTTGGTGTTGAGCTCGTCGGCTTCGAAGAGCTGGACCCGGGCGGCGTTCGCCAGCAGGGCGAGAAGCAGGAGCAGACAGAAACCGGCGGCGCGCCGGATGTAGCGGATCACGGTCCCTCCTCGGCCGGTGCGGTCCCGGTACGCGGGTCAGGGGTGCGGGCCACGTCGCTGACCCGGATGAGCAGCGCCACGATGATCCAGTTGGTGACCACGGACGATCCCCCCTGGGCCAGGAACGGCATCGCCATGCCGGTCAGCGGGATCAGCCCCATCACACCGCCCGCGATCACGAAGACCTGGAGCGCCAGGATCGAGGCCAGGCCGATCGACAACAGTCGTCCGAAGGGGTCGCGCAGGGCCAGGCCCGCACGGAAGCCGCGGGCCACCAGCAGGGCGTACAGCAGGAAGATCGCGGTGAGCCCGGCGAGACCGAGCTCCTCGCCCGCGGTGGCCAGGATGAAGTCGGACTTGGCGGCGAAGCCGATGAGGATGGAGTGGCCGAGCCCGAGGCCGGTGCCGAGCATGCCGCCCGCGGCGAACGCGAAGAGGGACTGGGCGAGCTGACCGGGCCCCTGGCCCGCGTCGATCGTGGCGTACGGGTCGAGCCAGTCCTCCACCCTGCTGTGCACATGGGGTTCGAACGAGCCGACGACGAAGGCACCCGCGGCGGCGAGGAGCAGCCCGACGGCGATCCACCCGGTCCGGCCGGTCGCGACGTACAGCAGGATCACGAAGAGGCCGAAGAAGAGCAGTGAGGTGCCGAGGTCCCGTTCGAGGACGAGGACACCGACGCTGAGCAGCCAGATCGCCACGATCGGGCCCAGGACCCGGCCGGTGGGGAACTGGAGCTTCCAGATCCTGCGGCCGGTGTACGCGAGCGCGTTGCGGTTGGCGGCGAGGTACGCGGCGAAGAAGACGGCGAGCAGGATCTTGGCGAACTCGCCCGGCTGGAAGGAGAGTCCGCCCACCCGGATCCAGATCTTCGCCCCGTTCACCGCCGGGAAGAAGATCGGCACGATCATCAGCACCAGCGCCGCGGCGACCGAGAGGTACGCGTACCGCTGGAGCACCCGGTGATCGCGCAGCAGGACGACGGCGGCGATGAAGAAGGTGACCCCGAGCGTGGACCAGATCAGCTGCGTCGTCGCCGCCCGGTCGCTCGGGGTCTCCAGGTCGAGCCGGTAGATCAGCACCAGGCCCAGTCCGTTGAGCAGGACGGCGATGGGCAGCAGCAGCGGGTCGGCGAACGGGGCGCGGAAGCGGACCGCGAGGTGGGCGAGCAGGGCGAGGAGACCGAGACCGGCGCCGTACCCGGCCACATCCGGGGGTATGGCGTTGCTCCGGGCGAGGCCGACGGAGGCGTAGCCGTAGACGGAGACGATCACGGCCCCGATGAGGAGCGAGAGCTCGACCCCGCGCCGCTTGGGCAGGCGTAGCTCGGGCGGGCGTGCCTCCGCCGTCGGTGCGGTCATGCCCCGCAACGTAGCAAGAGGTGGGTGTTATTTCCCTTATGTCAGCTTCGTGGCACTCCTCGGCGGAAACAGCGGAAGGATCAGTTCCGGTACGGGTTGCCGCCGCCGGGAGGCGCGTAGCCGGGCTGCTGCTGCGGGGCGCCCTGCGGAGCGCCGTCCTGCCCGCCCTGGGCCTGTGCCAGCAACTGGTCGGCCTGCTCCTTCGGTATCTGCCGCTCCCCGCCGCAGAAGGTGCACTGCGTCGCGTACTTCGTGGAGAACGGGAACAGCGGGACGAAGAACAGCGTGAACTTGGTGACCCGCTTGCGCAGGGTGTGCGCCGCTGGATTGCCGCACCAGCCGCACACCATCGTCAGGACCGCCAACTGGTACAGATAGCCTCGCGTACCAAAAATGATCATGATGTGGTTCCCTTCCCCGTGTTCTCCAGGAGTGCCCGCCGGCAGAGTGCCAGCAGCTTCTCGTCCTCATAAGTGTCGTGACTGCCGTACCCGCCGTCCAGCGCGTTGTGACGGCGTACGGAGAGGAGCTCGGCACGCAGCACCCGCACCGCGTCCGACCCCGCCTCGACGGCGCCCATCCGCGCCAGGCATTCCGCGACCCGGACCCTGACGTGACGATTCCTCTCCCAGGCGGTCAGGAGCACCGGCACGGCCTCGCCGGTCCGCCCCGAGACCTCCCAGAGGGCGATCGCGGAGTCCACCCGGAGCCACAGCTCCTCGTGTGCCAGCAGGGCCCGCAGCCTCGGCGCCACCGCCTCGGCCCGCCGGCCCAGCCCGCCCAGGGCGCTCACCGCCGCCCGGCAGTCGTGCACCTGCCCCGCGCGCAGCCCCTCGGCCAGCACCGGCAGCACCGCGTCCGTGTCGCCCGTGACCGCCCACAGGGCTTCCGCCGCCTCCGTCGCCGCCACCGTCCCGGGCCGCCGGGTCAGCCGCCGCAGCTCCGGTACGGCGCAGCCGGCGGCGGGCCCGAACGACCCCAGCGCCCGCAGGGCCGCCGTACGCAGCCACTCGCCCCGGTACTCGGGCGCACCCCGCAGCACCCTCAGCACCTCCGGGGCCGCCTCCCCCGCGCGCAGCGCCGTCAGCCCGGCGAGCAGCGGACTCGCCCGGTCGTACGCGCTCTCGTCCAGCGCGACCTCACCGAGCCTGCGCCGCAGTGCCCCGGCGAGCGGGGCCGCCGCGCCACCGAGGCACCGGATCGCGAACCCCACGTCATGCGGCACCTCCGGCCGCTCCAGGGCGGCCGCCAGCGCGGGCAGCACCCGGGCGTCGCCCAGCCTCGCCAGCGCCTTCACCGCAGGCCCCAGGCCGGGCGGCCCGCTCGCCCACTCCTTCACCCAGGCCCCTGGGTCCGCCGCGACCCGCCGGGCGAGGGCGTCGGCGGCCGGCTCGGCCAGACCGAACAGCTCCTCCAGCACGTGCGACGCGGCCTCGGCCAGCCGCGGCTCCGGATCGGAGAGCTGTACGCCGACCAGCCGCACCAGCCCCTCGTACGAACCGCGCCAGGCCCGGATCAGCCCGCCGGTCATCCGTACGGCGTCGACGCGCTGGCAGGGGTCAGGGCTGCGCAGCTGGTCCGCCAGCAGCGCCGTACGGTCCTCCACCCGGTCGTCCAGGCCGCCGTGCAGCGTCCGCAGCAGGTCGGCGGCCCACGGGGGGGCCGCCCGGGGGGGGCGGGGGGGCCCCCCGCCGGGGGGGGCCCGCCGCGGGTTAGGGGGACGCCCGGGGGTGGGGGGGGAAGGGGAGGTGGGGGGGGGGGGGCAGGCGGTGTGTTTT
>NZ_JBEOVL010000031.1:0-89531 GCF_040295485.1 Streptomyces sp. NPDC002793
TTTTCTCCACCCCTCCCCCCGGCGGGGGGGCGGTCCCTTCGTGCCCCCCGTTCGCCCCCGCCGCGCGGCCCTTCTTACCGCTAACCCCCCCCCCGCGGCCGTCTCCGGAGCACCATCGGAGCATGCTGTGGTCCGACCCCGAGAACAAGCCGCCGAAGGAACTGCGCGACGCCCAGGACATGATGCGTCGCGCGGGGCTGCTGCTCGCGCTGGCCATGGTCGTGGCGATGTTCGTCCTGGGCACCCGCTGAGGGTTTCCGCGTCCCGACCCGCCCTACGATGGGCGGTATGACTGCTCAGCGCCGCCTCGTGCTCGCCTCCGCCTCCCCCGCCCGTCTCGGTCTGCTGCGCCAGGCGGGTTTCGCCCCCGAGGTGATCGTCAGCGGTGTGGACGAGGACGCGCTCACCGCGCCGACCCCGGGTGAGCTGGCGCTCGTCCTGGCGGAGGCGAAGGCCGCCGCGGTGGCGGCCCGCCCCGAGGCCGCGGGCGCGCTCGTCATCGGCTGCGACTCCGTGCTGGAGCTGGACGGCGAGGCGCTCGGCAAGCCCGCGGACAGCGAGGAGGCCACCGCCCGCTGGAAGTCCATGCGCGGCCGGTCGGGCATCCTGCAGACGGGGCACAGCGTCATCGACACGGCCACCGGCCGTACGGCGTCGGCGACGGCATCCACCGTCGTCAGGTTCGGCGAGCCGACGGACGCCGAGGTGGCGGCCTACGTCGCCTCGGGGGAGCCGCTGCACGTCGCGGGGGCGTTCACCCTGGACGGCCGCTCGGCGCCGTTCGTCGAGTCGATCGAGGGCAGCCACGGCAACGTCATCGGGCTCTCACTGCCGCTGCTGCGCCGGCTCCTCGGCGAACTGGGCCTCTCCGTCACCGACTTGTGGGTCCGCTGAGCACGGTCACACCGGCGTCGGCGCCTGTTCGGCGACGGCCTCCCCCGCTTCCGGTTCACGCGGGTCGTACGCCACGAGAGTCAGCACGATCAGGGCCAGGACGACCATCAGGAACGCGAAGGCCGTCCAGCCGAGCAACCCCACCGCCACCGCGCCCAGCACCCCGTGGACGACCGCGCACCCGATGAGGGCGATCCTGGCGAAACGGCCGGGGGCGCGGTCGCGTATGCCGGCCAACAGCGGGATCAGGGCGCAGAGCACCAGCAGGACCCCTGACACGGCGCCCATCACCCACGTACCGGTGACCATGGCGTCCGGATCCAGCCCGGCCAGGGACATGCTCTGGTTCCCGGCGACCGTCGCGAGGACGCCGTTCACGACGACGATGCCCACGGCTTCCACCAACAGAACGACCGCGGTCACGAAGGCCATCGGTCTGCGCACCACCACGGCGCCACCCCCTGTTACCTGTAGTACATGCGAGCAACGCGGACCCTACTAAGGGGTAACAGGGGGGACAAGGGGTTGCGCCCGGACGGAGCCGCCCTCACTGCGCGGCAAAGATTCCCTCGACCGTTCGTAGGGACTCCACAAAGAAACGCCGCGCGGCGTTGACCGTCCGAACAGAGACTTGGGCCACACTTCGTGGCTACTGTGCGGTTGAGGAACCCGACGTACCGTGGTGCGACAAGGGATTTCGCGACTCGAGCAAGCCTCGGATCACACTCCGTGTGGGCAAGTTCACTATTGGGGACGGGTCGTACGGCCGTGTCGGTAGTCCCTAAACTCAGCTTGTTCTCAAGGAGGGAGTCATCGTGCGCAAGGTGCTCATCGCCAACCGTGGCGAAATCGCTGTCCGTGTTGCTCGGGCTTGCCGGGATGCCGGAATCGGGAGCGTAGCCGTCTACGCCGATCCGGACCGGGATGCCCTGCATGTGCGCGCGGCAGACGAGGCGTTCGCTCTGGGCGGTGACACTCCGGCCGCCAGCTACCTCGACATGGCCAAGGTGCTCCAGGCCGCGAAGGACTCGGGGGCGGACGCGATCCACCCCGGCTACGGCTTCCTGTCGGAGAACGCGGAGTTCGCCCAGGCCGTGCTCGACGCCGGTCTGACGTGGATCGGGCCGCCGCCGCAGGCGATCCGCGACCTCGGTGACAAGGTCGCCGCCCGGCACATCGCGCAGCGCGCGGGTGCCCCGCTGGTGGCCGGCACGCCGGACCCGGTGTCGGGGTCGGCCGAGGTCGTGGAGTTCGCCGAGAAGAACGGTCTGCCGATCGCCATCAAGGCGGCCTTCGGCGGTGGCGGGCGCGGGCTGAAGGTGGCCCGCACGCTGGAGGAGATCCCCGAGCTGTACGACTCGGCGGTCCGTGAGGCCGTGGCGGCGTTCGGCCGTGGCGAGTGCTTCGTGGAGCGCTACCTCGACAAGCCCCGGCACGTGGAGACCCAGTGCCTGGCCGACACCCACGGCAACGTCGTGGTCGTGTCCACCCGTGACTGCTCGCTGCAGCGCCGGCACCAGAAGCTGGTCGAGGAAGCCCCCGCACCGTTCCTGTCCGAGGCCCAGAACGCGGAGCTGTACGCCGCGTCGAAGGCGATCCTGAAGGAGGCCGGCTACGTCGGCGCCGGCACGGTCGAGTTCCTCGTCGGCGTGGACGGCACGATCTCCTTCCTGGAGGTCAACACCCGTCTCCAGGTCGAGCACCCGGTCACCGAGGAGGTCACCGGACTCGACCTCGTCCGCGAGATGTTCCGCATCGCCGACGGTGAGGAGCTCGGCTACGGCGACCCGGCCGTGCGCGGGCACTCCTTCGAGTTCCGGATCAACGGCGAGGACCCGGGCCGGGGCTTCCTGCCCGCCCCCGGCACCGTCACCCTCTTCGCCCCGCCGACCGGCCCCGGTGTCCGTCTCGACGCGGGTGTCGAGTCCGGCAGTGTCATCGGCCCGGCGTGGGACTCGCTGCTCGCCAAGCTGATCGTGACCGGTGCGACCCGTGAGCAGGCCCTCCAGCGCGCCGCGCGTGCGCTCGCCGAGTTCCAGGTCGAGGGCATGGCGACCGCCATCCCGTTCCACCGCGCGGTCGTGGCCGATCCGGCGTTCACCGAGGACCCGTTCCGGATCCACACCCGGTGGATCGAGACGGAGTTCGTCAACGAGATCAAGCCGTTCGCGGCACCCGCGGACACGGAGGCCGACGAGGAGTCCGGCCGCGAGACCGTCGTCGTCGAGGTCGGCGGCAAGCGCCTGGAGGTCTCGCTGCCCTCCTCGCTCGGCATGAGCCTGGCCCGCACGGGCCTGGCGGCCGGCGCGAAGCCGAAGCGCCGCGCGGCGAAGAAGAGCGGCTCCGCCGCATCCGGCGACACCCTCGCCTCGCCCATGCAGGGCACGATCGTCAAGATCGCGGTCGAGGAGGGCCAGGAGGTCAAGGAAGGCGACCTCATCGTCGTCCTCGAAGCCATGAAGATGGAACAGCCGCTCAACGCCCACCGCTCCGGCACCGTCAAGGGCCTGGCGGCAGAGGTCGGCACCTCGGTGTCGTCCGGTGCCGCGATCTGCGAGATCAAGGACTGAGCACCCGTCCCTTCCCGCACTGGGGGCCCGGCGCCAGCCGGGCCCCCAGTGGCATCCTGGGAACCGGAACGGACATCAGGAGGACAGGGCGATGGCGATGAGCACGGCACTGACACCGGCCCGGCCGATGCGCGCCGACGCGCGCCGCAACTACGACCGGCTGGTCGGCGAGGCCCGCACGGCGTTCGCCGCACAGGGCACGGACGCCTCCCTGGAGGACATCGCCCGGCGGGCCGGCGTGGGCATCGGCACGCTCTACCGGCACTTCCCGAACCGCCAGGCCCTGATGAACGCGGTGTTCCAGGAGGCCCTCACCGCCCTGCTCGCCCGCTCCCGCGAGCTGGCCCAGGCCGAACAGCCGTGTACCGCACTGGTGGAGTGGCTGGGGGCGATCGTCACTCATGCGGGTGAGTACCGCGGGCTGGCGCAGGCGCTCATGTCGGCGTGCGGGGACGAGACTTCGGCGCTGACCTCATGTCATGTGCCGCTGCGTCAGGCGGGTGCGCGACTGCTGACACGAGCGCAGTCGAGCGGCTCGGTGCGGGCGGACGTCTCGATCGACGACCTGCTGCAGCTGACGAACGCGATCGCGCTGGCCGCGGAGCAGACCCCGGCCGATCCCGCCCTGGCCGACCGCCTGCTGCGGCTGACGCTGCGCGGCGTGCAGGCCGGGCCCGCCACCTGAGGGACCGGGGCTCCCTGACCGGCACCCCCGACCGGCTCCGCGCGGGCGCTGCGCACGCCTATCGGCGTCGCAGGTCCGCGACCCGCCCCACCGTCCCGTCAGCCAGCGCGGCGGCGCTCCTCAGCTGTGGGCCGATCCCTCCCGGCCCGCCGCCGTGGCCGCCCTGGGTGCGGCGCTGGCCCGGCAACGGCATCTCCTGCCTGGCCTGCCGTCCGGGCGGCAGGGCGTCACCGGCCCCGGCATCCGCGCCGGACCCCGTGACACTGATCTCCACCCCTTGGTCGGCCAGGGCCTGCAGTTCCGTCGCCGCCCGCTCGTCGTGGGGCGGCGGCTCGTCCGTCACCAGACGGGTGATCAGCTCCGTGGGCACCGTCTGGAACATCGTGTCCGAACCGAGCTTCGTGTGGTCCGCCAGGACCACCACCTCGGCAGCGGCCTGCACCAGCGCCCGGTCCACGCTCGCGGAGAGCATGTTGGAAGTGGACAGTCCGCGCTCCGCGGTCAGCCCGCTCCCGGAGAGGAAGGCCCGGCTCACCCGCAGCCCCTGGAGGGACTGCTCGGCACCACTGCCGACGAGTGCGTAGTTGCTCCCGCGCAGGGTGCCGCCCGTCATCACCACTTCGACCCGGTTGGCATGGGCCAACGCCTGGGCGACCAGCAGCGAGTTGGTGACCACGGTCAGACCCGGAACCCGTGCGAGCCGGCGGGCCAGCTCCTGTGTGGTCGTCCCCGCGCCGACCACGATGGCCTCGCCCTCACCGACCAGCCCGGCCGCCAGGTCGGCGATGGCCGTCTTCTCCGCGGTGGCGAGATGGGATTTCTGCGGAAAGCCGGACTCCCGCGTGAAACCGCCCGGCAAGACCGCACCGCCGTGCCGGCGGTCGAGGAGTCCTTCTGCCTCCAGAGCCCGCACGTCCCGCCGTACGGTCACTTCGGAGGTCTGGACGACGCGGGCGAGCTCACGGAGCGATACCGCCCCGTTGGCACGCACCATTTCGAGGATCAATTGACGACGTTCTGCAGCGAACACGGAACTGACAGTAACCTGGTCACCGGTTGCTTTTCAGCAGTTTGCGCCGAATAAGGGAAGTTGCGCACAGCTAGGGCCCCCTAGTGATATAGAGGGCCCTGTCGTCGTACTGAACCGTCGGTGCTACGCCTCGTCAGCCGTCTTACGGGTGTGCAACTGCCGGGCCACTTCCGCGATCGAGCCGGACAGCGACGGGTACACGGTGAACGCGTTGGCGATCTGCTCCACCGTCAGGTTGTTGTCGACGGCGAGCGAGATCGGGTGAATGAGCTCGCTGGCACGCGGCGCGACGACACAGCCGCCGACCACGATGCCGGTCCCGGGCCGGCAGAGGATCTTGACGAAGCCGTCCCGGATGCCCTGCATCTTGGCGCGCGGGTTGCGCAGCAGCGGCAGCTTCACGACACGGGCGTCGATCCTGCCGGAGTCGACGTCGCTCTGGCTGTAACCGACGGTGGCGATCTCGGGGTCGGTGAAGACGTTCGCGGAGACCGTCTTCAGATTCAGCGGGGCCACCGCGTCGCCGAGGAAGTGGTACATCGCGATCCGGCCCTGCATCGCCGCGACGGAGGCCAGGGCGAAGACCCCGGTGACGTCTCCGGCCGCGTACACACCGGGGGCGCTGGTGCGGGAGACCCGGTCGGTCCGGATGTGCCCGGACTCCTTGAGCTGCACCCCGGACTCCTCCAGGCCCATGCCCGCGGTGTTGGGGATCGCGCCGACCGCCATCAGGCAGTGCGTGCCGGAGATGACGCGGCCGTCGGCCAGCGTGACCTCGACCCGGTCCCCGACGCGCTTGGCGGACTGGGCGCGGGAGCGGGCCATGACGTTCATGCCGCGGCGCCGGAAGACGTCCTCCAGGACGGCGGCCGCGTCCGGGTCCTCACCGGGGAGCACCCGGTCACGGGAGGAGACGAGGGTCACGCGCGAGCCGAGCGCCTGGTAGGCACCGGCGAACTCGGCGCCGGTGACACCGGAGCCGACCACGATGAGCTCCTCGGGGAGCTCGTCCAGGTCGTAGACCTGGGTCCAGTTCAGGATGCGCTCACCGTCGGGCAGGGCGTCCGGGATCTCCCGGGGGTGGCCACCGGTGGCGATCAGCACGGCGTCGGCCGTGAGCCGCTCCTCGGTGCCGTCCGCGACGGTCACCACGACCTGGCGGGAGCCGTCGGCGGCCTGGAGGCCCTCCAGCCGGCCGCGGCCACGCATGACCCTGGCACCCGCGCGGGTGACGGAGGCGGTGATGTCGTGCGACTGGGCGAGCGCGAGGCGCTTGACGCGTCGGTTGACCTTGCCGAGGTCGACCCCGACGACCCGGGCGGCCTGCTCGACGTGCGGGGTGTCGTCCGCGACGATGATGCCGAGTTCCTCGTAGGAGGAGTCGAAGGTGGTCATCACCTCGGCCGTCGCGATCAGGGTCTTGGAGGGCACGCAGTCGGTGAGGACCGACGCGCCGCCGAGGCCGTCGCAGTCGACGACGGTCACCTCCGCGCCGAGCTGGGCGCCGACCAGTGCCGCTTCATAGCCGCCGGGGCCGCCGCCGATGATCACGATCCGGGTCACGAAAAGTCCGCCTCGCGTGGTGTCATCCCACGGCCGTCTGCCGCCCCGGCCGGGGGTCCGGGGGATCGCCCCGGCGTATGCAGTACGTAATTCATTGTCCCGCACCCGCCGAGCCGCTTCGCCCCGGGGCCCTCCATACGGGAACGGCCCGGGCCGGGGCCGGGCGGCCGGCCTTCCCACACCCCCACGACCGGGGACCTTCCTCGCCGGAACCGCCACGCCCGCCGCCACCTCCCGTACCCTCGACCCCATGTCGCTCTACGCCGCGTACGCCGGCAACCTCGACGCGCGGCTGATGACGCGCCGCGCACCGCACTCCCCGTTGCGCGGCACGGGCTGGCTCAACGGCTGGCGGCTGACGTTCGGCGGGGAGCAGATGGGCTGGGAGGGCGCGCTGGCCACGGTGGTGGAGGCTCCCCGGTCGCAGGTTTTCGTCGCGTTGTACGACCTGGCTCCGATGGACGAGGACTCCATGGACCGCTGGGAGGGCGTCGGCCTCGACATCTACCGGCGCATGCGGGTGCGGGTGCACACGCTGGACGGCGAGGAACCGGCCTGGATGTACGTGCTCAACGGCTACGAGGGCGGGCTGCCCTCGGCCCGCTACCTGGGCGAGGTGGCGGACGCCGCCGAGTCCGCGGGCGCACCTCACGACTACGTGATGAACCTCCGCAAGCGCCCCTGCTGAGCCGGGGTCCGGGCTGCTTCCGTAGGAAAGTACGAACACGACCGGCCACGCTCTCCGGGGTCGCATCTACGCGCGTAGGGATTCAGCGGTTACCCTCGTCCGCGTGAACGCATCTGTTATTCCGGACCACATCCAGGGCGACCCGTACGTCGCCGCCGCCGACGCCGCCGCCCGCCTGCGCGAGCTGACCGGCGCCGAGACCCACGACGTCGCTCTCGTGATGGGCTCCGGGTGGGCCCCCGCCGGCGATGCGCTCGGCGTTCCGGAGGCCGAGTTCCCGGTCACCGAACTGCCCGGCTTCCCGGCCCCGGCCGTCGAGGGCCACGGCGGCACGGTCCGCTCGTACAGGATCGGCGAGAAGCGCGTTCTGGTCTTCCTGGGCCGCACGCACCACTACGAGGGCCGCGGGGTCGCCGCTGTCGCGCACGGGGTCCGTACGGCCGCCGCGGCGGGCTGCGGGACGGTCATCCTGACGAACGGCTGCGGAGGCCTGCGCGAAGGCATGCGCCCCGGCCAGCCGGTCCTCATCAGCGATCACATCAACCTCACGGCGACGTCGCCGATCGTGGGCGCGAACTTCATCGACCTGACCGACCTGTACTCGCCGCGTCTGCGCGCCCTGTGCAAGGAGATCGACGGGACGCTCGAAGAGGGCGTGTACGTGCAGTTCCCCGGCCCGCACTACGAGACCCCGGCCGAGATCAACATGGTCCGCGTCATGGGCGGCGACCTCGTCGGCATGTCCACCGTCCTGGAGGCCATCGCGGCGCGCGAGGCGGGCGCGGAGGTGCTGGGCATCTCCCTGGTCACGAACCTCGCGGCGGGCCTGAGCGGCGAGCCGCTCAACCACGAGGAGGTCCTCCAGGCCGGCCGCGACTCGGCGACCCGGATGGGCGCACTGCTGGCCCGGGTCCTGGACCGGATCTGAGCACCACCGACCCGGCGTGCTCGGCCCGGTAGGCCGATGTTCAGCCCCACCGGCGTTCGAGGCGCGGGCGTCCGGGGGCAGAGCCCCCGGCAGCCCCGCGCGACGGCCCACCCCGGCCCCACCGACCCGCACCCGCACCCGCACCCGCAGAAAGGCGGCCACCGTGCAGCAGGACCTCATCACGCAGGCCAGGACCTGGCTCGCCGAGGACCCGGACCCCGAGACCCGCGCGGAGCTCGCCGAGCTCATCGACGCCGGGAACCTCGCCGAGCTGGAGAACCGCTTCGCGGGCACCCTCCAGTTCGGCACGGCGGGTCTGCGCGGGGAGATCGGCGCCGGGCCGATGCGGATGAACCGCTCCGTCGTCATCCGCGCGGCGGCCGGACTGGCGGCCTACCTGAAGGCGCAGGGCCGGACCGGCGGCCTCGTCGTCATCGGCTACGACGCCCGCTACAGGTCGGCCGACTTCGCCCGCGACACCGCAGCCGTGATGACCGGCGCGGGCCTGCGGGCAGCCGTGCTCCCCCGCCCGCTGCCGACCCCCGTCCTCGCGTACGCCATACGGCACCTGGGGGCCGTCGCGGGCGTGGAGGTCACGGCCAGCCACAACCCGCCGCGCGACAACGGCTACAAGGTCTACCTCGGCGACGGCTCACAGATCGTGCCCCCGGCCGACACGGAGATCGCCGCCGCGATCGCGGCGGTCGGCCCGCTCGCCGGCGTACCGCGCCCGGAGTCCGGCTGGCAGACCCTCGGCGACGAGGTCCTGGCCGCCTACCTCGCCCGTACGGACGCGGTCCTCAGCCCCGGCTCCCCCCGGACCGCGCGCACCGTGTACACCGCCATGCACGGCGTCGGCACCTCCGTCCTCACGGCCGCCTTCGCCCGGGCCGGCTTCCCCGATCCCGTACTCGTCGCCGAACAGGCGGAGCCCGACCCCGCGTTCCCCACCGTCGCCTTCCCCAACCCGGAAGAGCCCGGTGCGATGGATCTCGCGTTCGCCACCGCGCGCCGGGCCCGCCCGGACCTCGTCATCGCCAACGACCCGGACGCCGACCGCTGCGCCGTCGCCGTGCCGGACCCCTCGGCCGAGGGCGGCTGGCGGATGCTGCGCGGCGACGAGGTCGGCGCACTGCTCGCCGCCCACCTGGTGGACCGGGGCGTCAGCGGCGTGTTCGCCGCGTCGATCGTGTCGTCGTCCCTGCTGGGCCGGATCGCCGAGAAGGCGGGGCTGGGCCACGAGGAGACGCTGACGGGCTTCAAGTGGATCGCCCGCGTCGACGGCCTGCGCTACGGCTACGAGGAGGCGCTGGGGTACTGCGTGGACCCTGAGGGCGTCCGCGACAAGGACGGCATCACGGCCGCGCTGCTGATCGCCGAACTCGCCTCCGTACTCAAGGAGAAGGGCCGCACCCTCCTCGACCTGCTCGACGACCTCGCGGTCGCACACGGTCTGCACGCCACGGACCAGCTGTCGGTCCGGGTCGAGGACCTGACGGTCATCGCGAACGCCATGCGGCGCCTGCGCGAGACGCCTCCGACCACCCTGGCGGGGCTCCCCGTCACCTCGGCGGAGGACCTCTCACAGGGCACGGAGTCCCTGCCGCCCACGGACGGCCTGCGCTACCACCTGACGGGCGCCCGGGTGATCGTCCGCCCGAGCGGCACCGAGCCGAAGCTGAAGTGCTACCTGGAGGTCGTGGTCCCGGTCGCCGCGGCGGACGGACTGCCCACGGCCCGGACGAAGGCCGCGGAACTACTGGCGGGCATCAAGCGGGACCTGGCGGCGGCCGCCGGCATCTGACGCGGTCTTGGACCAGGGCTCCGACGCCGACCTGGCGAAGACGCCTGGAGACCGTCTCCGGGTGCCCGCGCCGTGTCTGATGCAGGCGGAAGCGGATGACGCCGACGCGGGCAGGGCGGCCTGACCTTCTCCTCAGTCGGCGTCGACACACTCGACACCGTCGCACCGGTGACGGTCGGCACCCTGGTACGGGACGGCTTCGGCGGCCCGGACGCCTGCCACGCGCTGTACTGCGCTTCGCCCCGAACCGGGTTCGCGGGAATGTCGATCCCGCTCACCGCGCGCACATCTCCGCCCGCCGGCGTCATGACCGTGGGTATCGACTCTCCGGGAACACCCGGCCACTACTGAGTACTCAGCGCCTGCCGGACGAGAGCTACTTCGACCTCGACGCCGTCATCCAGACCTCCGCCCCGGTCGGGATCGCGCCCTCCATCTCCCACACAAGCTCACCGCACGTCACGTCAAGGGGAGGGCCTGACCATGATCGCGTCATGAGCTCCACAGGGGCATCTTCCGGCCAATATCGCCGGCGCGGGAAACGGGGCCTCACCTGTCGCACCGCACCGAGCCTGATCCCATTCACCCGGAATGCCAAGCCTGCACACACGACCACCGGCTCACCTGCCCCACAGCCACCGCGCCCCCTCCACGGAGGCACCGCCTTCCCAACAGCGTGTGACCACTGAGCAGTTCGAGCCAAAATCTCGCGACCACGCGCACCGTGTGCAATGGATCACAGACTTGCTGACACCTCGCCCATAACTTGTGACCTTCGTTCGCAAGATTCGTGAAGGTTTCGAGGTCCCCACCCGTGCGCCAGTGGCAATGCCCCATGTCCACACACCCATAACTCATGGCACATCGCCCCTTCAACGGCCACGGAACCGACAAGCCTGCTTGCGCTGCACTTGAAGCGAAACCCTCACCACATCAGGGTTACCCGACTGCCCCAAGGGGACACAATGAAGACGATTGTGCGTTATTCGGGCATTTGCGCCCTCGTGTTGGCTGCGACAATGACTGGCCCCGCCGCGTCGGCGGCCGACCAGGCCGAGCCGAAGGGCAACACGTCGATCGCAACCGTCGACGTCAAGGGCGTCCACGTCGCCGAGCAGGCATCGGACGAAACTCGGCAGGTCATCGCGTCCGACCCGAAGGTCGCTGCGGCTGCTGCCAATGTGTGCGGATCCGGCTACACCATCTCCGTCTCGGCCGTCCGCTACAGCACTCACGGCACCACCTACGCCTGGACCAACGGCAAGACAACAGGTGACAGCTACAACGACAAGCCGATCTGTGCTGTGTTCTTCAACGACACCGGCGTCGCGCGGTCCATGGGCATCCGCCTGAAGGACAACTACACCTCCACGCCTGATGTCGAGGACTTCGGAACGTACAGCTCCTACGCGGGACCCGTCTACCAGAACAAGGGCTACTGCGGCCAGGCCTACTCCTACATGAAGGCCGGAAGCACGGTGGTAGTCGACAACTACCTCCACATAGGCGCCTGCAACTAAAGGGCTGTCCCGCAATTCCCGGCGGGCGCAACTCACTGTCGCGCCGCCCACCGGATGCTCGAACAGCGAAGGTTGTCTCGCTCGGCGAACACCGAGACACGGGCCACTCGTAGCGCGCTCGGAATCAATGTCGCCCGCAACACAGCCGACACCGCCGACTCGGATCGCAACATCAGAGCCGCAGTCGGCGTCGACAACCGGGCCGACTCGGTACAAGTCATCAATTCTGTATTGCCGAAGTAGCGCCAGGTCCTCCCACTGGCACGTGCTGAGCGGCTCACCATGTCGACCATGGTGACGAGCGATCATTATTTCACTCAACGTTAGGGAAGGCGGGTTCTCGTGGCTGATGCGAAGGTCCTCGAGGGTCAGAAGTGGGTCAATGCCACCTATGCCGGCGTGTCCGGGTACGTGAAGTGCCCAGAAAACGGTCAGACCAGCTGGGCCACCATGAACTCACTGATCATGGGCCTACAGCACGAGCTGGGAATCAGTCCTGTCGTCGCCTCTTTCGGAGCGACGACGATGAGTAAGCTCGAGGCACTCAAAGGCATCACTGACGGAGAGAACCAGCCCAACAAGAACATTCCCTACATCGTTCGCTACGGCTTGTTCTGCAAGGGCTACTGGGGCGAGGCCGGGGATACGTTCAACGCCGACGCAGTAGAGTCCATGAAGAAAAACATGGGCATATGGCAAGAGGGTCAGGAGGGATGGAACCGCATGGTGCAGGCCAAGGTTTTCAAAGCCCTTCTCACCATGGATGCCTATGTCGTGGTCGCTGGCGGTACCGACAAGATCCGCGGGATTCAGCAATGGCTGAACGGCCTGTACTGGGAAAAGTCTGCCTACTCGATCGGGCCGTGTGACGGCCTCTATTCGCGAGATGTACAGAAATCCCTGGTGATCGCCCTCCAATACGAGATGGGCATCGCGTCACCGAATGGAAACTTCGGGCCCGGTACCCAGGCAGCACTGAAAAACCACACGCTCGCCCAGGGCGCCACCGGCATCATGGTGCGACTGTTCACCGCCGCATGCGTGTTCAATGAACCAGTGCCGGTCGGGGAGTACGCAGAACGCACCAACTTCACCTCCACCTTCGACGCGGACATCACCAGGTACGTGAAGTTGTTCCAGAGCTTCTCCTACCTACCGGATTCCGGAAATGGCGACTACGACACCTGGTGTCAACTGCTCGTTTCCATGGGGAATCCCGACCGCAAGGTGTTCGGCTCCGACACTCGGTTCGTCATCAATGCCGACCGCGCCGCGTGGCTGAAGAACCACGACTACCAGATCGTCGGCCGGTATCTGTACAGTTCGGACCCCAATTACGAGAAGGAGATCAAGCCCGGCGAGCTCGAAGTCATCCTCGATGCCGGCTTGAGATTCTTCCCGATTATGCAGGTTCACGGCCGGGACGTGACCGAGTACCAGTACACCACCGGTTTCCAGCACGCCCTGATAGCTCACGAGAAGGCGACGACGTTCGGCATCCCACGTGGGTCGGTCATCTACTTCGCGGTCGACTACGATGCCACCCAGGACCAGATGGACTACATCGTAAAATATTTTAACGGCGTGGTCGCCGGCCTCGCAGATCGCGGCAAGAAGTACGTCCATGGCGTGTACGGGTCGAGAAACGTGTGTATCAACGCCACCAACAAGACCTACGCTCGGTATTCGTTCGTCTCAGGCATGTCCTGGGGCTTCTCCGGGAACCTCGGCTTCCCTCTCCCGGCGAACTGGTCGCTGAACCAGATCAAGGAGATCTCCGGCATCGAGATCGGCGGAGCCGGAGGAAAAATCGACCTGGACAACACCGTGTGGCGGCCGCGCGAAGACGGCGGAGACCCCGGCGTGTCCTCCCTGGCCGGCGTTGCCTCCCCCGCGGCGGACTTCATATCCTATATCGACCAGCTTTATGCCACCGCTCAGGACTACAAGGCCGCCCACTCCACCCACCGCAGCGCATCCCAGTTGGTGATGGAGTACGTCCGCCACGAAGATTACGGCGGTTTGAACTGGGGCATCCTGATCGGCCCTTACGACCGGGACTGGGTCGCCTACGCCAATAGCAAGGGCCACAAAGTGAAGGAGGAGTTCATCGACCCTTCCTCGGGTTACGAAATGGGCCCCGAGCACTTGCTGGCCACCGCCAACGGCCACCTACTCTTCACCCAGCCCACGAACAACAAGTCCGTGAACGCCGGGGACATCGCCGGGTGGGCCGGCGACCTCATGACCTTCTATGCCAACTGGCGCAACGACGAGCAGCAGTACGCATCGGGCAAGGCGTACTGCGACGCAAAGCTCGCCAAGCCGGGCGTATCCTCTTCATTCTCCTTCAAGGACCTACTCGAAGACGCCGACGGCTACCTGATTGCCAGGGCCTGCGCCGCCGGGACTCCGATCAACCAGATCGTGCGGGAGCACTACGGCAACGGCGGCGGCCACCTCACCCGGTTCACCCAGTATTTCAACAAGCGGTTCTTCACCGCAGCAGACTGCAGGGACCAGGCGTACAACGCCCTGACGATGGAGAACGAAACGTACAACGTGGCGCGCACCGCGCTGATCCTGGCAACGGGGGCGCAGTCGCCGACAGTACTGGCGAACCTTCCTGGCGGGTTCGACAAGCTGCAGAACTTCTGCCAGGGGTTCGCCGACACGATCGTCGCAAGGGCCGGTGCCGAGTCCTGATGTTCCTTCTCACGCCCTCGCCCCGGCCATCTCGGCAGGGCTGCTGATGCTGCGCCACGGTGTCGGACCACGATGGTACGAGCGGCTCACGGTGCTCGTCGGTGTCGCTCTGATCGCCGGCGGCTGCACGGTCGCTGTATGGGGGTTCGGCGTCTTCGCGGGAGGTCTGGACGTTCGGGAGACCTGCGAGCTCAACCATCACACCGACTACGACCAGGCGTGGCGTGACCGCACGGGATCGGACGGCACCTCCTACTTCCCGTTGGCCAACGCATGCAACGAACACGTCAGCCTGGTGCCCGCATGGGTGAACCCCACGATCGTCGTACTCGCTGTCCTCACCGTCAGCGCTCTTGTCCTTGCTCTGTTCCGAATCGTTTACGCGATTTCCCACAGAAAGGAGCTGGTCTCCTCATGAGCGGTACAACCAGCCGTAGGCGTTTGCTCGGAGCAGGCGCGGCTACCGCTGCCGGCCTCGCTCTCGCCACCACCGGAGGACCGGCGCAGGCTTCTGCCCGGCCGAAGCCGCTGCCGAAGGCCGAGCAGGCAGAGCTACCAGAAGGCAAGGAATGGATCGGGCGGAAATCCGAAAACGGCTGGGATGTTCTGACTGAGACCACCACATACCAGGTGCAGGGAGCGTCGAAGCTCACCGTCGGCCTCGCGACGGGCCCCGCTGCGACCGTGCTGCTGTACGTAGTCCGCCGCTACGTCTACGAGATCGACATGCTCCGGCCCGAGGAGCTGGCAGGGCACACCACCGACCGTACAGTGGGGGCGGCTTTCGAATCGAATTACCTGTCGGGGACAGCCGTAGCGATCCAGCCGATGCTCTACCCGCTGGGCGGTACGGCCGCCAACGGCATGAGTGAGCTTGCGGTGACTGTGGTGGAGGACATCCTTGCCGACGTGGGCGAAGTCGTAGCGTGGGGCGGAGAGCGCGACCCGCTCAAGCAGTCCCACTTCCATATAGCCACTCCCCCAGGGGATCGGCGCCTTGAAGCGATGGCTGACCGCGTCGACAACTGGAACAGCCGCCCCGGAAAGGGCGCGGGCTGCATCGACGCTTTCACGCCGTCTCGGATCTCTCGCTCTCGAGCGGCACGGAACACACGCTGAACACTGCGTGAGGTCTTGGTCTCGATCTTTCGTGACGGCCCGTCGGTTTCTTCGGCGGGCCGTTTCGGTTGCTCTGGGTGTCGTGTGATGCCCGGTTTGTCGTCGGCGTGGCTGCGTCTCGACAACCGCCGCTCGCGTGACTGCACCCTCGACGGCAGCGGCGAGATCACCACCTCCGCCGGGCAGAAGGCGGAACCGCGCGGAGTCCCTCGCTGAGGTGTGGTCGGCCCGGCCGGGAGCGGCAGCGCCTCGACGACCGCCTATGCCGTACGCGTCAGATACGTGAACCCGGTGTCCTGGCCCACGCACGACTGGAGCGTCAGGTCACCCCAGTACAGGCCGTGGGCGAGGGCGCCGCGGCCCGGGGTGAGGTACTGGGTGTAGACGCGGTAGCGCAGGGTTTCGCTCGGTGTCTCGACGGTGACGACCGTGCCGACGGGGAGCGTCGCGAACTGCTGGAAGCCGCAGTGGTCGTGGCCGACGACGACGATGGTGCGCATCGCGTAGCCGTTCTCGCCGCCGAAGGACGGGCCTGCCCACTGCACGGCGTCCTGGCAGGCGTCCACCTCCTCCTGTCCTCCTCGGACGACTCGCGCGGACCACTCACCGATGCGCAGGGTGGTCGACCTGGAGCGGGCAGCCTCCGGTGTGGCCGGGGCCCCGGGCGCCGTGGTCCGCGCCGGGTCGTCCGTGGGTGCTGTGCCGCTCGGGGTCGCGCGGCCCGGCGGGCGGGGTGAGCCGTCCGTACGGGAGAGGTCGGGGCCGGTGATCTCGGTGGCCGGGACCGGCGGCCGCGGGGCGGTGGACGCGGTCGCCGGGGACGCGGGCGGTGCGGAGGAGGGCGGGGGCGCGGTCGTGGGGGTCGGTGGGCCCGTCGGTGCGCCGGACGGGCCCGGCCGGGCGGAGGGCGGTGCGGCTGCCTGCCCCGCCTCCGCTCCCCCGGGTCCACACCCGGTGCCGCAGGCCGCGACGAGCGCGAGCAGCAGGGCCGTGGCGGCGTGCGCGGCGGACCGCCGGGGCGTCATCCGAAGCGGCCGTTGACGTAGTCGGAGGTCCGGGGGTCCTGGGGCGCGTTGAACATGTCGTCGGTCGGCCCGTGTTCGACGATGACGCCAGGGGTTCCCTGTTCCGCGAGGAAGAAGGCGCAGCCGTCGGAGACACGGGCGGCCTGCTGCATGTTGTGCGTGACGATGACGATGGTGACCTCGTCCTTGAGGTCGTGGATGGTCTCCTCGATGCGCCGGGTGGAGGTCGGGTCGAGCGCGGAGCACGGCTCGTCCATCAGCAGCACCCGGGGGCGTACGGCCAGTGAGCGGGCGATGCAGAGGCGTTGCTGCTGGCCGCCGGAGAGCGCGCCGCCTGGCTGGCGGAGCCGGTCCTTGACCTCCTTCCAGAGGCCGGCCTTGGTGAGGCACTCCTCGACGAGGTCGTCGCGGCCGTCCTTGGACGCCTTGACGCCGTTCAGCTTCAGGCCGGCCAGGACGTTGTCGTACAGGGACATCGCGGGGAAGGGGTTGGGCTTCTGGAAGACCATGCCGATCTCGCGGCGGGCGTGGGTGAGGCGGCGGCCCCGGTCGTAGATGTCCTGGCCGTCCAGGAGGACCCGGCCCGCGAGGGAGGCGGAGCCGATCAGCTCGTGCATCCGGTTGAGGATGCGCAGGAACGTCGACTTGCCGCAGCCGGACGGGCCGATGAGGGCGGTGACCTGGCGGGCGGGCATGGTGAGCGAGACCCGGTCGAGGACCTTGTGGTCGCCGAACCAGGCGGATATCGCCTCGGCTTCGAGCGAGGCGGGGGCGGACAGGGCCGTGGGCCGTACGGGCGTCCGGGGCTGCGCGACGGTGTCGGTCATGGGGTGGGGTACTCCTCGTTCAGAGCAGGTTGGGCAGGAGCCGGGTGGCGGCACCGGCGAGGGCGACGCCGAGGGCGCCGAGTACGGGGACGGCGGTGATCCAGGTCTGCCACCTCCCCCGGACCCGCAGGGCCCAGGTGGCGAGCAGGGCGGCGGCGAGCAGGGCCTGTGCCCAGAGGAAGACGGCGAGCCAGGCACCGCTCTCCCCGGCCAGGGGCTCCTCGGCGGGGCTGATCCAGCCGGGGCGCATCTCGCGGGGAGGGTTGGGCTGCACGGGCGTGGTCAGTTCGGCGTCGACGCGCAGGAGGTCGGAGGGGGTGTACGGGCCTCCGGTGGCGGTCATCAGCGTGAGGCGGCCCTGGCCTTCGGCGCGCCGCTCGGGCAGCTCGTCCCCGGGGTGGCGGACGCCGGTGACCCGGTAGACGGCCTTGGTCTGGCCGGTGGTGATCTGGATCTCCGCGCCGGCGGGGAGCTTGTGCAGGGCCTGGAAGGGGCTGCCGTACCCCCACTGACGGCCCATGATCACGGAGGTGCCGGACTGGCCGGGGAGCGGGGTGTCACGGCGGTGGCCGGGGCCCGACATCAGCACCTCGGACGTGGTGCCCTCGCCGACGACCTCGCGCAGGCCGAGCGCGGGGATGCGCAGGAGTGCGACGGGTGCGCCCATCGCCAGCTGCTCGTTGTCGAAGGTGCGCTGGCCCACCGGGGCGGTTCCCAGCGCGAACTGCTTGCGCAGCTCGTCGTAGGCGGTCTGCTGGTCGCGGGAGTGCTGGAGGTGGCCGAAGAGGGTGAGGTTCGCGGCGAAGCCGAGCAGCACCGCCGCGAGCACGCACAGCGCTGCCCCGGCCAGGGCGAGGCCGGGGCGTGCGGGTGGGGGCACGGGGACCTTCGTCGCCGGTGGTCCGGGGTCGGGGGCCTTCGCCCGCGCCTCGGGGGCGGGCTGGGGCGGGCTCAGGACGGTCACGGTCGCTGCGCTCCTGACTGCTCGTGGGTGGGGCACGGGGTGGGGCCGGGCTCCCGGGGTGGCTGCGTGGCGCCGCCCCGGAGCCCGGCGGGTCAGTGACCCGTCGGCGTACCGAACGCCAGCAGGCCCTTGCGGCGTACGTGGATCACGAGGGCCGCGCCGAGGCTGAGCAGCGCGAGGGAGCCGAGGCCGATGGCCGCGATCCGGCTGCCGGTGGAGGCGAGGGGGTCGTTGGCCGTGGCGCCGGAGCCTCCCGTGCCGCCGCCGGTGGTTCCACCGGTTCCGCCGGCCGTGTTGCCGCCGGTGGTGCCACCGCTGTCGGTGCCTGCGGTGTCGCTCGGGTCCGGGGTGGGGCTCGTCCGTTCGCCGGTGACGAAGGCGAACGCGACGCTGTGGCCGCCGGTCCTGTCCTCGGTCAGGGTGAGGGTGTGGTCGCCGTCCGCGATGTCCTCGGGGACGGTGAACGCGTAGGCCTTGACGGTGCCTTCCGCGTCGGCGGTGGCGTCGGGGAGCGCGGCCTCGCTGTCGGCGAGGACGGCCTTGACCGTGGCGTTCTCGGTGTAGCCGCGGGCGGTGACGAGGACCTTCTGCCCGGCTTCGAGGACGGGGTCGGCGCCCAGGACGTTGCCTTCTTCGTCGGTGACGTCGAGGTCGGCGGGCTCGGTGGGTTCGCCGGTGGGGTCGTCCGTGGGGTCGTCCGTCGGCTCGCCCGTGGGTGTGCCGGTCGTGGGCGTATCGGACGGGGAGGCCGTCAGGGTCGGGACCGGGGCGGTCACGGTGTACGTGGTCCAGGTGGTCGAGGGCTCGTTGGCCACACGGTCGGCCGGGTTGAACATGACCTCCACCGGGACGTCGGCGCCGGTGGCGTACCGCTCCTCCGAGACGGCCTCCGCCTTGCCCGCGGTGACCGGCACCTGGACGGCCTGGCCACCGATGTGGAAGCGGGCCGTTCCGTCCAGCGTGGCCGGTGTGACGGTGACGGTGGCCTTGATCCTCATCTCCCCGCTGTCGGGTACGGCGACGGACTCGGCGGCCACCTGGACGTCCGTCGCCGCTCCGGGGGCGGCGACGGTCCAGCCGTCGGTGCTGACGTCGATCGGTACGCGGTAGTCCTGACCGCGCAGGTTGTTGCTCGTGCTCTTCGCGCAGCGCACGACGATCGCGTATCTGCCCTGCGGGTGGGCGGGCGACAGACGTGCGCCGACGGGGAAGTTGAGACCTCCCTCCATCGAGAACCTCTGCTTCGCCCCGTCCTGCGTGAGGTCCCTGATCTTCGAACCCAGGGTGGTGGTGGATCCGTCCGGGGCCTCCAGCACCGGGTGGACGGCGAACGGCTTCCCCTCACCGGGCCGGTACGCCTCCGGGCACGATCCGGTGAACTCGCCTGCGGTGAAGGCCGGTCTCGTGACGAGGTCTCCGGCGGCGGGCGTGATCGTGAGGGCGCCCCCTTCGGCGGCGTGTGCCGGCGGGGCGAGGACGGCCACCGCGGTGGCCGACAGCGCGCAGGTCAGCGCGAAGGCGCTGAGCAGCGCCACGGGTGAGCGGAGTGGTGCGAGGCCGTTCATGTGCGTGTCCCCCTGGGGGTGGTCGGGTTACTCGGATACGCCGTGGGGCCGGGCACCCACAGGGGTGCCCGGCTGTCGTGGTTACGGGGTCGCGGTGATCAGCTCTCGCCCTTGAGCGTGGTCGAGCCGCAGTCGTCGATGAGGGTGAAGCCGAAGTCCTCGATGGTTCCGGTCTCGGAGCAGACCTTGGAGCCGGCGCCGACGAACGTCGAGGCGATCACCGGGTCGGTGAGCTCGGCGGTGGGCACGACGTTGTAGACGTCGCGGCTGATCACGTCGCCGCCGATCAGACCGAGCACCGTGTCACCGTGCCGGTCGGGGACGGCGCCGCCGACCTGGGCGTTGTACTGGGCGACGGAGTAGGGGGCGATGTCGCCCGCGGTGTTCAGCTCGACACCGTTGTGCTCCTGCATCGTGCCGACGCAGGAACCCGGTGTGGGGTTGCCGATCGAGCTGAGGAAGAAGCTGCGGGTACCGGAGCCGGCCTGGGGCAGCAGCGGGGTGAGGGCGACGCCGTTCAGGGACGTCAGGGTGCACTCGTAGATGCTCTTGAGCTGGGCCGCTGTGAAGTCCGGGTCCGCGGTCAGCGCACTGTCGTCACGGACCGCGACGGTGACCTGGTCCTCGGCGAAGGGGATGAAGGTCAGGTCCGTGCCGTCGGCGGCCGGGCCACGCGAGGAGCGGGCGAAGTCGACGCAGCCGGTGGAGTTGTCGGCGGCGTTGTTCAGCGCGGTGATACCGGCCGACGAGCCGTTCGGACGGGTGATCTGACAGCCGGTGGCACGGGTCTTGACGGTGGCGCTGCCGGTCGCGTTGTACGAGGCGATCAGCGTGCCGTTGTCGACGGCCAGGCCGAGGGCGTTGGTCACGTCCTGGGTGGTGTCCGAACCGACACCGGCGAGGACCCGGTAGTCGGTGGGGCTGACCGGGTCGGCCGAGGCGACGGGCGCCATGATGCCCAGGCCCAGGGCCACAGCACCCGCGACAGCACCGATACGAACACTGGTCTTGACGTTCATTTCTGTTCTCCTCCATCAAGGACGAAACGCAAGCAATGGACGCACACACACGATTTGAATTTCCGCACCACCGGCGGTCGACCGGCCACCGCAAACACTTCCGTAGCCGTCTCGCACTGACCACTACATCCAGTTTCTGATCAGGTTACGAAAGCATTCCCTAGGTGACACCAAGGGGATTTCCGGAACGTCGCGCGAATCCCCCGGACTTCCGGCCGGGAAGTCCGGGGGGGGATCACCGCGGTGCCGGTCAGCCGGCCGCAGCCGCCGCCTTACGGGCCGACAGGCGCAGCATCACGGGGCCGGCGAGGGCGGCTGCCGCGCCGGCGGCCAGCACGCCGAGGAGCACCCAGCGAACGGCTCCGAGGATGTCGGCGGGGGTCAGCCCGCCGGAGGAGGCGACCGTCTTCTCCTGCCCCGAGCCGCCCACCGAACCTCCCGTGGGGGCCGTGCCGGCCGGATCGGCCGACGGGTCGCCCTCCCGCACGCCCGAAGCACCTGCCGTACCCGTGCCGTCGGCTCCGGTGGACGACGATCCGCCCGCCGTTCCGGACCCGTCACCGCTGCCCGCGCCACCCGCGGCGCCGCCTGACGCTCCGGCGGCCCCGCCCGCTCCGGGCTCCGGGACGACTCCGGCCTCCAGGGCGGTCGCCGCCCGGCTCGCCTGCTCGCGCATCGACGCGGGCAGCGGGGCGTAGCCCGGCGGCAACTGTCCGGGGGTCAGCCCCTGGACCTGCCCGGCACCGGCCGCGTAGCGGATCAGCCGGGCATAGTCCTTGCGTTCCTCGGCGGAGCGGTCCACCGAAGCGGCCGCGTAGGTGACAGCCGTCAAGGGATAGGCGCCGTCGGTGGCGAGGGCGGGATCGGGGTTCTTCACGCCGGCCACGGTGGAGTCCTTCATCTTCTCCACCGCCTTGAGCAGCGCGGCGTTGGTGGGCTTGACGTATGTGCCGTCCGCGTCGGGCAGTGCGGCGATGTCCAGTCGGAAGCGGTCCGCCGACGCCATGTCCACGAGGCCGGCTATCTGGCGGTTACCCGCCCCCGGACGCTGCCCGACCAGCTTGACGCCGGACGCGCACTCCGCGCATTGGCCGATGTCGGACGTCTGGCCGCTGTACCCCCGGCGCACGCGCTGTGCCCCGTCGTGCAGGCTCTCGGAATAGGGGACGATCTCGGCTCCCGAATACGCCACTTTCCCCCCGAAGAGTTCCAGCACCGTCTCCGTGGGGTCGGCCTTGGGGAAGTTGTCCGGCGCATCGCTGTCGAGAGCCAGGTCCGCGTAGTGGGAATTCATCTTCATGCCCCACGGGTCAGGTTTTCCCTGCAGGAATTCCCGGGCGTCCCCGTCCGAATTGAGGTAGCGCCACAGCACCCGGTTCGTGTCGCTGTTCTCGCCCGGGACGACGATGCCGAAAGGGCTGTTGCGGGCCGGTCGACCCGCCATGAAGGGATTGAGTTCCAAGAATTCCGGGTCCTGCACGATCGATTCGGGATTTCCCGCCAGGTGGGCCGGGGGGCCCTCCGTGTCGACGCTCCAGAACCGCACGCCGGTGACGTAGGACTGGGTCAGCAGCTTGGCCAGCAGTCGGGGCGACAGCCTGAGGTCACGCACCCACTCCACCGGCTCTCCGACGTCCTCCCAGAGGAACCCTATGGCGAGCGCGTTCACCGCCACGGGGGCGTGCACCACGGGAGGCGCGTCCTCCGCGGTCTCGACGGGGTCGACCGTGACGGCCATGCCGGGAGAGGTCGCGGTGGGCCGGGTGATGGCCGCGCGGGCACGGTCCTCGCCCGCCTGGGTGAACGTGAAGCGGGTGTCCGCTCCGTCGCACAGGGCCGTCTGCCAGGACGACATGGCATCGGTCAGGAGCTCCGACCCGATGACGCGGCGCTCGGCCTTGTCCGGTGCGCAGGTGTCGCCCACGGCGTCGAAGCCGAGGGGGAAGACCATGCGCCGGTCCCAGTTCGTCCGGCTGAGGGGGGAGGTGTCCAGCTGTCCGTTGGGGGATCCCTCGATCTCGTACTCCCCTCGCGGCACCACGACCAGCCAGCACGAGCGCGTACCGCCTCCACCGCGCACCGCTCCGCAGCCCAGGTGCGGGGCCTGGAGTGCGGTCTGCACCTCGACGATCGCCTCGCCGGTGCCGTCGGCCTGCGTCCTGAGCATGGATTCCGCGTTGGTGTCGTTCGGGCCGAAGTAGGTCGTGTCGACGGCGGAGTCGGTCGGCTCCCCCTCGACAGGACGGAAGGGGACGAACGGGTTGAAGGACCCCGCGCCCTCCGTGTACTCGGTCTCCGCGGGGTCGGACCCCTTCACGACGGTGCGCCCGTACGTGTAGCGGGAGTCCTTCCCTGGCTGCGCGAATCCGAACGCGCACTGTTCGCGGTCCGGGCCCTGCGGCTCGTCCCCCCAGCACTGCATGATCTGGAGGAAGTTGGCGACGTCGGCGAGGGGCGTCGGCTTCCCTCCCGTCCAGGTCACCCTCAGCCCCTGGTTCCGCAGGTGTTCCGTCTGGTGGACGGTCACCTTCAGTCCGGAGAAGTTGTCGTACGGGCCCTTCGTGCCGGCCAGTGTCATCGCCGAGCTGTCCGTCTCGGCCGCCTCGGCGCGGTCCGCGCCCCGGGGCAGCGGGACCAGGGCGACGACGAGGGCGGCGAGGAGCGCGCCGATCCCCGCCACGGTGCGCCCGGCCGGGCGGGCGCCGGGGGTGCCCCGGAAGCCGCGTACGCCTCTCATGTCAGGTCTCCTCTGCGGCGGCCGGCCCGTGCGGCCAGGGCGCGGGCGGTGAGCGGGGGGCCGACGACCACGCCGACCAGGAGCAGGGCGGAGAGGATCATCAGGGCTCCTCTGAGGCCGAGTGCGTCGTCGGCGGCGAGGCTGACGGGGCTCGCGACGACCGAGGAGTCGCCGCCCGGTCCGTCGCTGATCAGTTCGCCGGTGTCCGGGTCGATCACGCCTCCGCCGGACGCGCCGCCGGCGTCGGCCGCGGCGGACTCCTGGGCGTCCGGGGTGCCGTCACCGTCGGTGTCGGCGCCCCCGCCGGACGCACCGGCACCGCCCTGACCGCCGGTTCCGCCGGTGGCCGGGCCGCCACCGGAGCCGCCGGAGCCGGAGGAGCCCCCGGAGCCGCCGCCCGTGGCGTTCCGGTTGACCGGGGTGGTCTGCTTGGCGCCCGCCGTGCCGGTCGTGCACTGCGTCGGGCCCTTCTTGTCGCAGTCCTTCGGCCGGGGCGCGTTCCTGGCGAGGGTGTTGGTGCCGTCCGAGGAGAAGGTGGGGTTGCGGCAGTCGTTGATGTCGACCTTGCCGCCGGGTGCGCCGGGGATCCGCCTCGACTGGTCGAAGCCCGCCTGGACGAGGTTCTTCGGCAGCGGGGAGTAGCCGAGTTCCTCGGCCTGTTGCTGGCCGTCGCAGAGGAAGTAGTCGGCGAACGCGGCGAGCGTCGCCCCCTTGGCCTCGGTCAGCGGGTTCTTGGCGCCCTCCAGGGAGGTCGGCACGATCATGTAGCTGTAGCTGGACAGCGGGTAGGTCCGGTCGTCCTGCGACCGGTAGACGCCGTCGAGGATCTGCGTGAGGTAGTTGCTCGATCCCTTGTCCGAGTTGATCCGGGCCCCCATCAGGCCCACGGCGACACTGGCGGCCGTCGGCTCGACGTAGTAGTCCGAGGAGTTGAGCACCTTCGCCACGGGGAAGCCGGACTTGAGGGCGTAGGAGTACTCGACGTAGGTGATGGCACCCTCGGCGTGGTTCTGACGTACGTAGCCGGAGACGCCCAGGGAGCCGGACTTGGCGATCTGTGAGGTGCCCGAGGCGCTCGGGAAGTAGGAGGTCATCCCGCACGGCGTGGACCTGCCGGCCTTGCGGCAGAAGTCGTTCCAGGTGCCGCTGTGTTCCTTGGCCAGCCAGGTGGTGAACTGCGCGGAGGTGCCCGAGCCGTCGGACCTGACCACGGGGACGATGGTGCGGCTGGGCAGGGTGAGGCCGGGGTTGTCCGCCTTGATCTCCGGGGCGTTCCACCGGGTGATCTTCGAGGTGAAGATCTTGGCCAGCACGTCGCCGGAGAGCCGCAGGTTGGTGACCCGCTTGCCGCCGATCCTCAGGTTGTACATGAAGGCGGTGCCACCGGCGACGATCGGCATGTACGCGTACTCATGGGTCGGCGGCGCGTCGGTGACGCCGCCCTCCTTGAGGCCGTAGGGGATCTCCGAGACGGCGAAGTCGGCGGTGCCGTTCTTGAACTGCTCACGGCCGTTGGACGAGCCGGTGGCCGCGAAGTTGACCGTCATCCCGAGGTTGGAGGCCACGTTGCGGCGCCACTGGTCGAGGGCGTTGGAGCTCCAGGTGGAGCCCGCGCCGGTGATCTTGCTGTAGGAGGCGGCCTGCGCGGGTGGCTGGGCCGGGGCCAGCAGCGCGCAGAGCAGCGCGGCCAGCCCCAGGGCCAGGCGGGACACGGTGACGGGTCTCACGGGGTACTCCTGGTGGTGGTTGCGGCGTGCGGTCGGACGGACGGCGTACGGGCCGCCGTGCGGCTCTCGAAGCGTTCGGCGTCCCGGCGGGAGGCCAGCACCCGGCGGTGGGTCTGGCCCTTCGTCAGCTGTCCCGGGTCACGGCCGCCGATGATCCGGGCGATCACGAAGAGGAGCAGTACGAGCGCCATGAGGGTGGCGGCCGTGCCGAAACCGCGGGCGATCATGTCGGGCTCGGGGGACTTGACGAACTCGAAGGTGGCCAGGGGCAGGGAGACCTGGGGCCCGGAGAGCGGGTCGGCGTTGAGCTCGGCCGTGAAGCCGGCGGTGAGCAGTACGGGCGAGGTCTCCCCCACCCCGCGCGCGGTGCCGAGGATGACGGACGTGGTGAGCCCGGAGCGCGCGGTGGGCAGGACGACGTGCCAGACGGTGCGCCAGCGTGAGGTGCCCAGCGCGTACGACGCCTCGCGCAGGTTGCCCGGGACCAGGCGGATCACGACGTCGGCGGCCCTGATGATGATCGGCAGCATCATCACGGCGAGCGCCAGGGCCGCCGCGAGACCCGACTTGTCGAAGCCGAGGGCCAGGATGACCGTCGCGTAGACGAAGAGGCCCGCGACGATCGACGGGAGGGCGGTCATCGCCTCGACGACGGTGCGTACGAACCGGGCGAAGCGGCCCGGCACCTCGTTGAGGAAGACCGCGCACAGCAGGCCGGTCGGCACGGTCACCACCAGGGCCAGGGTGATCTGCTGGAGCGTGCCGACGATCGCGTGCAGCACCCCGCCGACCCCGAGCCCGTCGAGCGGGCCCGCCAACTGCATGTCCTCGGTGAAGAAGTTGACGTGCGGCAGCGCCTCCCGGCCCCGCCAGAGGGTGAAGACGATCACGAAGGCCAGCGCGACGAGCAGGATCAGGCCGAGCGTGCGGACGACGACTCCCGCCAGCCGGTCGCGGATCGTGGGCCCGTCCTCGTCGAAGGAGACGAGCAGGGCGTACAGGCCGAGGAACACGGCGTACGCGACGACGACGAAGCCGACCACGCCGTCGAAGGGCAGCATGCGCCCGAAGAGCAGCGCGGTCAGGCTCAGCGCGGCTGCCGCCGCGCCCAGCAGGGCGAAGCGGTCCGATCCGCGGGTCGACGCCAGGGAGCGCCGCTCCTCGCCTGCCGGTCCGGCGGTGCGGGCGGTGCGGGCGGGCAGCACGGTGCGCGGCGCGGGCGGCGTGCCGGAGTCGTCCGGCACGGTCCGCCGCGGCTCGGGGGCTGGGGCGAGTGTCATGGCAGGTGTGGTCCCTACGCGTCGCTGGAGGCGCCGGAGCGGCTGCGGGCGACGATCGACGAGGCGGCGAAGTTGACGACGAGGGTCAGGAGGAACAGCGCGAGGCCGGCGGCCATCAGGGCCGACATGCCGAAGGGGCTGGACTCGCCGTAGCGCAGGGCGATCAGCGCGGCGACGGAACTGGCGCCGTTCTGCAGCACGTGCCACTGGATCTCGAAGACGGGCGAGATGATCAGGTAGACGGCGATGGTCTCGCCCAGCGCCCGCCCCAGGCCGAGCATGGTGCCGCCGATCATGCCGCCCTTCCCGAAGGGCAGGACGACGCTGCGGATCATGCCCCAGCGGGTGGCGCCCAGCGCGTAGGCCCCCTCACGCTCTCCTGCCGGTGCCTGCGAGAAGACCTCGCGCATGACCGAGCAGATGATGGGCGCGACCATCAGGGCGACGACGATTCCCGCGACCAGGGTGGAGGAGGTGTAGACCGTCTCCGGCGCGAGCGGGTCGGTCGGGTCCGCACCGTCGACCTGGAACAGCGGGATCCAGCCCAGGTAGGTGGCGATCCAGCGGGCGGTGGGGAGGACGGCTCCCTCGAAGAAGAACAGGCCCCACAGTCCGTAGACCACGGAGGGGACCGCCGCCATCAGGTCGACGACGCTGACCAGGGTGCGGCGCAGTCCCGGCCGGGCGTACTCGGAGATGTAGAGGGCTGCGCCCAGGGCCAGCGGCACCGCGACGACGATGGCCGTCAGGGCGATGAGCACCGTGCCGACGAGCACCGCCGCGATGCCGAAGCGGCCCGCGTCCGGTTCCCACGACTCGGTGGTGAGGAACGACCAGCCGGCCCGGTCCAGGGCCTGCCAGGCCCGGTAGAGCAGGAACCCGCCGACCAGCAGCATCACGGCCAGCACGAGCCCGCCGCCACCGCGGGCGACCGTACGGAACGCCCGGTCGGGTAACCCCGGGTCCGCGTGCAGCCGTCGGGGCGCGTCGGGCTCGTCCCCGGGCACCTCGACGCGCGACTCTCGCTCCCCTGTTCGCATCATCACCCGGATGACGCTCGGGGGGAGCGATGAACCGGTGCGCCCCCTGATGTGAACGAGGTGCGGCCTACGGACAACTTCCGGTGACGTCACGCGCCTCACCGAGCAGCGCGAGGAACCGTTCGTAGGCCGCCCGGCAGGTCGAGTGACGCTCGTACGCCCGGGCCGAGACGGCCGTCGTGCGGCCGTCCGCCCTCCTCAGCACCCACATCCAGCCATTGCCGGACGGCGTGTGCTGAACCGCCCCCGCCTGCTCCGCGTACCCGGTGCGCAGCGCCTCGAAGGCGTCCCTGCAGGCTTCGTAGTCCTTGAACGCGTGCGCGGACACGGCGACCACCCGCCCGTTCTGCGCGGTCATCCGCCAGCCGTACCGGCCCTCCGTGTCGAGGTCGATACGGCAGCGCACCCTGCCCGCGTCCGCTCTGTCGGCACCATCGGCACCCGTCATCTCGCCCCACCCCCGCCGCCCCGTCCGGACGTCGGTGCGGCAAGCGCAATCTATTGAGGCGGCCGTGAGCGGCGGGACCAGAAAAATGACACACGGTCGGTTTTCATCCCGATGTAGCCCCTTGGGCACGCGGCATACACCTGGTCACCGTGCGTCGGCCCCTCAAGGGCGTCCGGCGGGGGTCAGCCGATCGCGAGCAGCACCACGAGCAGGACGGCGCCCACGGCGGACGGCGCGATCACCTCGTAGGCCCAGCGCACCGACGCGGTGACCGTGCTCCGCTCCGCGCTGTGGCCGGCCTGCTCGGCGAGCTCCCGCAGGTCCGCCACCGCCCGGTCGGCCGCCGCCACGCGGGCCTGGGTGTCGCGGACGTCGGCGGTCGCCGAGGTCCGGCCGTACGGGTCGTCCCCGGCCTGCCGGGCGGCCTTCCTGGCCACGCGCTTGCGCTCGCGCAGCGAGACGGGGACCGCCCACAGCTGGTACTTCACGCCACCCTCGGTGACGAGCTCGCTGGAGTACGCGGCGCGCACCGTGGCGACGTCCGCCCAGGGCAGCACGATCGTGCGGAACGGGTTGCGGATCCGGATCCGCTCCTCGCCCGCGAACACCGCAGGCCGCAGCGTGAACGCCACGATCAGCGGGATCGCCGTCAACAGCGCGGCCAGCGCCACCCACGGCACCCGTCCGGCGCCCCGGAACACCGCGTCGCCACCGACCCAGCCGACCAGCAGGATCAACAGCACGCCGCTGACCAGCCCGGCGCCCGACCGGAAGGTCCGGTCGGCGTATGCGGGCTCGGCGGGAGGTGTGGGACTCGTCATGTCTTGATTCTGCCTGAAGCCCCGCAGTAGACGAGGGGCGGCCGTGCGGGGGCCGGATCAGGGAGGGGCCTGTACAGGTCGCTACGCGCGTAGATATGCTCAGGTGGTGACCATGCCCACCACTGCTCCGGCATTCTCCGACGCGACGGCGTCCGACAGTGCGCTGCGCCGCTTCCTGCACGGGCTGCCCGGCGTCGACACCGTCGGCCTCGAAGCGCGCGCCGCCGCCCTCGGCACCCGATCGATCAAGACGACCGCCAAGGCGTACGCCATCGATCTCGCCATCTCGATGATCGACCTGACGACGCTGGAAGGCGCGGACACCCCGGGCAAGGTCCGGGCCCTCGCCGCCAAGGCGGTCCACCCCGACCCCACCGACCGCACGACCCCACGCACCGCGGCCGTCTGCGTCTACCCCGACATGGCGGCGACCGCCGTCGCCGCGCTGGCCGGCTCCGGGGTGAAGGTCGCGTCCGTCGCGACGGCCTTCCCCGCCGGACGCGCAGCGCTGGACGTCAAGCTCGCGGACGTCCGCGACGCCGTGGCGGCCGGGGCCGACGAGATCGACATGGTGATCGACCGCGGCGCCTTCCTCTCCGGCCGCTACCTCAAGGTCTACGAGGAGATCACCGCCGTGAAGGCCGAGTGCGGCCCGGCGCGGCTCAAGGTGATCTTCGAGACCGGCGAGCTGTCCACGTACGACAACATCCGGCGGGCCTCCTGGCTCGGGATGCTGGCCGGCGCGGACTTCATCAAGACGTCGACCGGCAAGGTCGCCACCAACGCCACCCCGGCGAACACCCTGCTGATGCTGGAGGCCGTACGCGACTTCCGGGAGCAGACGGGCGTCCAGGTGGGCGTGAAGCCCGCGGGCGGCATCCGCACGACCAAGGACGCGGTCAAGTTCCTCGTCCTGGTGAACGAGACCGCGGGCGAGGACTGGCTGGACAGCCACTGGTTCCGCTTCGGCGCCTCCAGCCTGCTGAACGACCTGCTGATGCAGCGCCAGAAGCTCAGCACCGGCCGTTACTCCGGCCCCGATTACGTGACGGTGGACTGATACGCCATGGCATCCGCATTCGATTACGCACCGGCCCCGGAGTCCCGCTCCGTCGTCGACATCGCCCCCTCGTACGGCCTGTTCATCGACGGCGAGTTCGCCGAGGCGGCCGACGGCAAGGTCTTCAAGACCGTCAGCCCGGCCACCGAGGAGGTGCTCTCCGAGGTCGCACGGGCAGGCGCCGAGGACGTGGACCGCGCCGTGAAGGCGGCCCGCAGGGCCTTCGAGAAGTGGTCGGCGCTGCCCGGCTCCGAGCGCGCCAAGTACCTGTTCCGCATCGCCCGGATCATCCAGGAGCGCTCGCGTGAGCTGGCCGTCCTGGAGACCCTGGACAACGGCAAGCCGATCAGGGAGACCCGTGACGCGGACCTCCCGCTGGTCGCCGCGCACTTCTTCTACTACGCGGGCTGGGCCGACAAGCTCGACCACGCCGGGTACGGGGCGAATCCGCGTCCGCTGGGCGTCGCCGGCCAGATCATCCCGTGGAACTTCCCGCTGCTGATGCTGGCCTGGAAGATCGCCCCGGCGCTCGCCACCGGAAACACGGTGGTGCTGAAGCCGGCCGAGACGACTCCGCTCTCCGCCCTGTTCTTCGCGGACATCTGCCGCCAGGCCGGACTGCCCAAGGGCGTCGTCAACATCCTGACGGGGTACGGCGACGCGGGCTCCGCCCTCGTCGAGCACCCGGACGTGGACAAGGTCGCCTTCACCGGCTCCACCGCGGTCGGCAAGGCCATCGCCCGGCAGATCGCCGGTACGGACAAGAGGGCCACCCTCGAACTCGGCGGCAAGGGCGCCAACATCGTCTTCGACGACGCCCCCGTCGACCAGGCCGTCGAGGGCATCGTCACCGGCATCTTCTTCAACCAGGGCCAGGTCTGCTGCGCCGGCTCCCGGCTCCTCGTGCAGGAATCCGTGCACGACGAGGTCCTGCACGCCCTCAAGCGCCGGCTGTCCACGCTCCGGCTCGGCGATCCGCTGGACAAGAACACCGACATCGGTGCGATCAACTCCGCCGAGCAGCTCTCCCGGATCAGCGCGCTCGTCGAGACGGGCGAGGCGGAGGGCGCCGAGCGCTGGTCGGCGCCGTGCGAGCTGCCGTCCGCCGGATACTGGTTCGCACCGACGCTGTTCACCGGTGTCACCCAGGCGCACACCGTCGCCCGCGACGAGATCTTCGGCCCGGTGCTGTCGGTGCTGACCTTCCGCACGCCGGACGAGGCCGTCGCCAAGGCCAACAACAGCCAGTACGGCCTCTCGGCGGGCATCTGGACGGAGAAGGGCTCCCGCATCCTCGCGGTGGCGAACAAGCTCCGCGCCGGAGTGGTGTGGGCCAACACGTTCAACAAGTTCGACCCGACCTCGCCGTTCGGCGGATACAAGGAGTCGGGCCACGGCCGCGAGGGCGGCCGTCACGGTCTGGAGGCCTACCTCGATGTCTGACGGGCGACTGAGCGTCTTCAAGACCTACAAGCTGTACGTCGGGGGAAAGTTCCCCCGCTCCGAGAGCGGCCGGGTGTACGAAGTGACGGACTCGAAGGGCAAGTGGCTGGCGAACGCCCCGCAGTCCTCCCGTAAGGACGCGCGTGACGCGGTCGTGGCCGCGCGCAAGGCGTTCGGCGGCTGGTCGGGCGCGACCGCGTACAACCGCGGGCAGGTCCTCTACCGCGTCGCGGAGATGCTGGAGGGCCGCAGGGAGCAGTTCGTACGAGAGGTGGCGGACGCCGAGGGGCTGTCGAAGTCCAAGGCGGCCGCCGCCGTCGACGCCGCGGTCGACCGCTGGGTCTGGTACGCGGGCTGGACGGACAAGATCGGCCAGGTCGTGGGCGGGGCGAATCCGGTCGCGGGCCCGTTCCTCAACCTGTCCACCCCGGAACCGACCGGCGTCGTCACGGTGCTGGCCCCCCAGGAGTCGTCCTTCCTGGGCCTCGTCTCGGTGGTCGCCCCGGTGATCGCCACGGGGAACACCGCGATCGTCATCGCCTCGGCCGGCGCACCGCTGCCCGCGCTCTCGCTGGGGGAGGTCCTGGCCACCTCCGACCTGCCGGGCGGTGTCGTCAACATCCTGTCGGGGTGGACGGCGGAGCTCGCGGCGCCGCTGGCCTCGCACCAGGACGTCAACGCCATCGACCTCACGGGGGCCGACGCCGAGCTGGCGAAGGAACTGGAGATCGCGGCGGCGGACAACCTGAAGCGGGTCCTGCGCCCGCACGGCGCCGCCCGCCCACAGGCCGTGGACGGAGAGGACTGGTCGGCCGATCCCGGCACGCGCCGCCTGACGGCCTTCCTGGAGACCAAGACGGTCTGGCACCCCACCGGCGCCCTGGGAGCCTCCGGCTCCTCGTACTGACCGCAGCACGTGTGTGGGGCCGCCGGGCCGGCGGCCCCACACGCGTGTGTACGGCCGTCAGCCGGTGATCAGGCCGGTCACCTCTCCGACCACGGGCAGATCACTCAGCGCGGCGCCGCTGGTCAGCGGGTCGGTGACGACCGCCGTGGTCACGGGCTTGAAGTCGGCGATCTGGGTTCCCACCGCGTTGTCCAACGGGTCCACGCCCGTCCCGGCCAGCGGGTCGAGCTGGAGGTCGGTGACGGGCTTGACGGCCCCGGCGAGGCCGTAACCGAGGGCGCTGGTCAGCGCGGGCGCCGCCGTGTCGCCGACCGCCGCCAGAGTGCTGTCCGCGGTGTCCGCGCCGGCAGCCGGCGTGACGGGCAGCGGCGCGGCCTGGGCCGCCGCACCTCCCGCGCCGAGCGCCGCGCCCAGCGCGGTGAGGGTCAGACCGGCGCGCAGCAGAGCGCGTTTCGGGGGCTTGGACAGTGCATGACGTGCCATGTTTTCCCACCTGATCAGGACGTGTCGGGTAATCATCCGTGCGCGCAGAGTAGTTGAGGTGTGATGCTCGATACCAACAGGACCTCCCGGGGGTCCCCTACGCGGGTCAATGCCTCACACTTCTGTTCTGTGAGTTCCCAACCGATCCCCACACGCGTCGTGCTGCTCGCCGGTCCGTCCGGCTCCGGCAAGTCGTCCCTCGCGGCCCGCAGCGGTCTTCCGGTGCTACGCCTGGACGACTTCTACAAGGAGGCCGACGACCCGACACTGCCGCGGGTCACCGGCAGCGCGGACATCGACTGGGACTCGGCCCAGTCCTGGGACGCGGACGGCGCGGTCGCGGCGATCACGGAGCTGTGCAGGACGGGGCACACGTCCGTACCCCTGTACGACATCGCCACGAGCTCACGGACGGGGCGCGAGACGCTGGACATCGAGCGCACGCCCCTCTTCGTGGCGGAGGGCATCTTCGCGGCGGACATCGTGGAGCGCTGCCAGGAACTGGGCCTGCTCGCGGACGCCCTGTGCCTGCGCGGCCGTCCGTCGACGACGTTCCGCCGGCGCCTGGTGCGGGACCTGCGGGAGGGCCGGAAGTCCGTGCCGTTCCTGCTGCGGCGCGGGTGGCGCCTGATGCGCACCGAACGTCGCATCGTGGCCCGCCAGACGGCACTGGGCGCGTACCCCTGCGCCAGGCAGGAGGCCCTGGGCCGCCTGGCCGCCGCGGCGGCGGGACGCTGCCGCACCCCTCGGAGCCGGGTGCCGAACTGACGGCCCGCCGCACGCGGAGAACGCGGCGGGGGCGGACAGGACCCCCCGGCCTGTCCGCCCCCGCTGCGTACCACCCCCGTACCGCCGCCTCCCCCGAAGCAGCGGCCGTTCCCCCGTACCCCCGTACTTTCCCCCCCGTGCCCCCGTGCCCCCCGTAGACCTCAGGCCACCAGCTCGCCGAAGGACTCCTCCTCGTCACGGCCGAAGCTGAGGACCTCGTCCTCGCGCAGCCGGCGGAGTGACCGCCAGATGCTCGACTTCACCGTGCCGACACTGATGTCGAGGATGGACGCGATCTCCGGGTCCGTGCGGCCCTCGTAGTAGCGGAGCACCAGCATCGTGCGCTGGAGTTCCGGCAGCCGCGCGAGCGCCTGCCAGAGCACCGCCCGCAGTTCCGTGCCCCGCATCGCGTCCGTGTCGCCCACCGTCTCCGGCAGCTCCTCGGTCGGGTATTCGTTGAGCTTGCGCCTGCGCCACGCGCTGATGTGCAGGTTGGTCATGGTGCGGCGGAGGTACCCGCCGACCGCCGCCTTGTCACTGATCCTGTCCCACGCCCGGTAGGTCGAGAAAAGGGCGCTCTGCAGCAGGTCCTCGGCCTCGAACCGGTCGCCGGTCAGGTGATAGGCGGTTGCGTACAGGGAGGCACGGCGCTCCCGGACGTAGGCGGTGAACGCCGCGTCGGCGTCCTCCGCCACGTCCAGGGGCTTCCGCTCCCCCGGGACCTCCCCGTACGCGCTGCCCCCGTTGTCCCCCGTGGGCACGTCAACCATCGTCAGGTACGACGTGTGTTGACGCCCGGTGCCACGAACGCACCCCCGTACTCCGGCACCGGACTTCTCCTGGCTCCGCCCGACGTCGTGAAGGCGCGTGACAACTGCGCTTGGAGTGGTGCTGTGCAGTGCGTTCATCTGGCGCCCCCCATCGGTGGAGTCCGTTCGTTCCGTGTGACAACGAGCTTGCCGGGGCAGTTTCATGGGCCTGTCCCTCGAGTGTCACAGAGCTGTCACAGGGCATGTCGGGGAGCGGTCCGGGAGAGTCCGGGGAGTGGTCCGAAGCGTCCGGGGAGCAGGCCGGCGGATCACGTCGGGGGATCAAGTCGGGGGCTTTGTCGAAAGATGGCAGCACCATGGGCCAGAATGGCCCCTGTGCCTTTCCTGTTGCTGATCGAGGACGATGACGCCATCCGCACGGCCCTCGAACTCTCCCTGTCACGCCAGGGCCACCGTGTGGCCACCGCGGCGACGGGAGAGGACGGCCTGGAGCTGCTGAGGGAGCAGCGGCCGGACCTGGTCGTGCTGGATGTGATGCTGCCCGGGATCGACGGTTTCGAGGTCTGTCGGCGGATCCGCCGCACCGACCAGCTGCCGATCATTCTGCTGACCGCGCGCAGCGACGACATCGACGTCGTGGTGGGACTGGAGTCCGGCGCGGACGACTATGTGGTGAAACCCGTGCAGGGCCGGGTGCTCGATGCCCGTATCCGCGCGGTACTGCGCCGCGGTGAGAGGGAGTCCACCGACTCCGCGACGTTCGGGAGTGTCGTCATCGACCGCTCGGCGATGACCGTCACGAAGAACGGGGAGGACCTGCAGCTCACGCCGACCGAACTGCGGCTCCTTCTCGAACTGAGCCGAAGGCCCGGACAGGCCCTGTCCCGGCAGCAGTTGCTGCGTCTCGTCTGGGAGCACGACTACCTCGGTGACTCACGACTGGTGGACGCCTGTGTGCAGCGGCTGCGGGCGAAGGTGGAGGACGTGCCGTCCTCGCCGACCCTGATCCGCACCGTGCGGGGTGTCGGCTACCGGCTGGACACGCCTCAGTGAGTGATTCCGCGAAGCGTTCCATACTCGCGGGTCTTCGCTGGACCAGCCTGCGGCTGCGCCTGTTGATCGTGTTCGCGCTGGTGGCCCTGACGGCGGCGGTGTCCGCGTCGGGCATCGCGTACTGGCTGAACCGTGAGGCCGTCCTGACGCGCACGCAGGACACGGCGCTCGGCGACTTCCGCCGCCAGATGCAGAACCGGGCGGCCTCGCTGCCGATGCAGCCGACGGCGGGCGAACTGCGGGAGGCCGCCGAGCAGATGGCGAGCAGCGGCCCGGGTTACCACGTGCTGCTGATAGGGACCAACGACGGCAAGCCGGTCACCGGGTCATCCGACCTCGACTCCTTCACCAAGGCCGACGTGCCCTCCTCACTGCAGAAGCAGGTGACCAAGAGGCAGCCCCTGACGTCGACCAACACCTTTGAGTACCACCTGTTCTGGCAACGCACCACCCTGGGCAACACCCCTTATCTGGTGGCCGGCACGAAGATCATCGGTGGGGGTCCGGCCGGTTACATGCTGAAGTCCCTCGACCAGGAGCGCCAGGACCTCAATTCGCTGGCGTGGTCCCTGGGGATCGCCACCACGCTGGCCCTCATCGGCTCGGCGCTGCTCGCCCAGGCCGCGGCGACCACCGTGCTGCGCCCGGTGCAGCGTCTCGGCGACGCGGCCCGCAAACTCGGCGAGGGCAAGCTCGACACCCGCCTCGTGGTCTCCGGCACCGATGAACTCGCTGATCTCTCCCATACGTTCAACAAGGCCGCGGGCTCCCTGGAGAAGAAGGTCGCGGACATGAGCGCGCGGGAGGAGTCGAGCCGCCGGTTCGTCGCCGACATGTCGCACGAGCTGCGCACCCCGCTTACCGCGATCACGGCGGTCGCCGAGGTGCTGGAGGACGAGGCGGACAGCCTGGACCCGATGATCGCGCCGGCCGTGCACCTGGTGGTGAGCGAGACCCGGCGGCTGAACGACCTGGTCGAGAACCTCATGGAGGTCACCCGCTTCGACGCCGGTACGGCCCGCCTCGTGCTGGACACGGTCGATGTGGCCGACCAGGTGACCGCGTGCATCGACGCCCGCGCCTGGCTGGACGCGGTCGATCTGGACGCGGAGCGCGGCATCATGGTGCGGCTGGATCCGCGCCGGCTCGACGTGATCCTGGCGAATCTGATCGGCAACGCCCTCAAGCACGGCGGTTCACCGGTGCGGGTGTCCGTACGGACCGACGAGGACGACCTGGTCATCGAGGTGCGCGACCACGGCCCGGGCATTCCCGAAGAGGTCCTGCCCCACGTGTTCGACCGCTTCTACAAGGCGAGTGCCTCCCGTCCGCGCTCCGAAGGCAGCGGGCTCGGTCTGTCCATCGCGGTGGAGAACGCGCACATCCACGGCGGCGACATCACGGCCTCCAATCTCCCGGACGGCGAGGGCGCGGTGTTCGTGCTGCGGCTCCCGCGCGACGCGGAGGCGCTGACCGGCGCCCCGGAGAACGACGACCCGGACGACGACGCTTCGGCCGACGGTGTTTCGGACGACGGCGTCTCGGGCCGGAACGAGAAGGGCGACGCCAAGTGATGCGCAGCGAGCGGGCGCACGGCGCCCCGAGCCGGGGCGCCGCCGTGCTGGCAGCGGTGGCGGCCTGTGCGGCGCTGGCCTCGGGCTGCGGCATCCGCAGCACCTCGGTGCCGGTCGACGCCGGGGCCGCGCCGTCGCGGATGCCGTGCCGGACTGCGTCGGCGGAGGCGACCCCGCCGCCGGGCGGTGTCCCGGTGCGGATCTACCTGGTCTGCGCCTCGCAGCTGGTGACGGTGGAGCGCACGGTCGAGGTCGACGACGCACGGCTCGGCCCTCTCCGGACCGCGACGGCACTCCTGAACGAACTGCAGCGGGAGCCGGACGCCGCCGAGCGGCGCGCCGGCATCTCCACCGACGTACCGGTGGGGCTGAAGGTCACCGGCGCCCACAAGGGCGACCCGGAGGGCACGCTGCGCCTCAGTGAGCAGCCGGACGACCTGCCGGCGGAGGCGCTCGCGCAGGTCGTGTGCTCGTACGCGGAGAGCGAGTCACTCAGCTCCGAGGGATCGGTGCTGCTCGGCGGGCCGGGGGACTACTCCCCGCGGGGTTATCTCTGCACGACGGAGACGAAGAGCCGGCCCGGTGACGTACCCACGCTGGGCGCGCTCGAACTGCCCTGAGGTCCGACTCCCCGTGGTCGTGCCGCTCGTCACAGGGCCTTCCCCGCACCTGACGGAACCGATCCCGCCGGTCGTGGCGTCTACGTGCACGTGCGTCACAGTTCGGACGGTCCGGCCGTCATCCGCTTCCGCGCAGCGGGGGTAATCCTCCTGCTCGCGCATCTCGTGTTCGTCGGCTGGCTGACGCTGCGCCCGCTGGACGTGCCCTGGATGACTGCCGCGAACTTCCGGCCGTTCGCCGGGATCAGGGCCGATCTGGCCCAGGGCCCGGCCGAGGCGGTGCGCAGCATCGGTGCGGGCCTTCTGCTCCTGGCGCCGCTCGGCATACTGCTGCCGATGGCAGGCGGCAGGCTGCTGGTCTCCCCGTGGGCCTCGTTGGCCCGCACGGTCACGGCCGGGGCGCTGATCTCGATGGCGATCGAGCTGGGGCAGACGGGGGTGCCGGGCCAGGTCGTCGACGTCGACTCGCTGCTGCTGAACACGTCGGGCGTGGCGCTGGCCCATCTGCTGGTCGTCCCGCTGTCGCGCTCACGGCTGCGCCGGGGCAACCGGGCGGGGGCCGGTGACCTGTCCCGGATCAGGAGCGGGGTCCTCTCGGCCCGGAACGACGCCTCCCCGTCCTCTCAGGGGCCGACCCCGACGATTACCAGGGTCGGTATCGCACCGTAGAGCGATGCTTTGTACACCTTCGTGGAGTCACTATGGAGGTACCGGGAGCACGACGGAGCTGCTCCCCGCAACGCTTCGCGAAGGAGCTCACCATGGCCGCACTTGTCCGCCCCCGTGAGGGACGCATGATCGGTGGGGTGTGCGCAGCGCTGGCACGGCGCTTCGGCACCTCCACGGGAACGATGCGCGTCATCTTCCTGGTGTCGTGCCTGCTCCCCGGCCCCCAGTTCCTGCTCTACCTGGCGCTGTGGATGCTGCTGCCTTCGGAGGAGAAGAACCCGGCCGCGACGGCCTGGTGACCGTCGGGACCACGGGGAGAAGGCGGTGGGGCGCACACCCGGTCCGGGTGTGCGCCCCACAGGCGTGTGCGGTGGCTCAGCGGCCGAGCGGCAGGACGCCGGTCAGGCCACCGGCGGGCAGGCCGCCGAGGAGGTTGGTGCCGGGCGTCGAGAGGTCGCCGCTGCCGCGCTGCTGCTGCTCGAGCAGTCCAGCGGCCGCCTTCTGCACGACGGGCAGCGCTTCGGTGACGGAGCCGAGCGCGACACCGTTGGGCAGGGCGCCGGCCAGGGAGTCGACGGGCACGGCCACGGCGGAGGCACTGCCCGCACCGGCGGCGGCGAAAGCGGCGCCGAGAGCGGCGACACCGAGGATCCTGACAGCAGACTGCTTCATGTGAAATTCATCCTTGGGGAAGGGGATGTGAGCGGCTCTGCAACGTAGTCAGCCCCACGCCTCTCCCGCAAACATGTCGGGACACGGAAAACGGCCGGGAAACAGCGTTCCCGGCCGTTCCAGTTTACGTACGATCAGCCCGCTACGGAAGAAGAAGCACTGGTCACAGCCGTCTGACGGAAGAGCCATTCGGACTTCAGCTCGGCATACCCGGGCTTCACGACGTCATTGATCATCGCCAGACGTTCATCGAAAGGAATGAACGCTGATTTCATCGCATTGACTGTGAACCACTGCATGTCATCGAGTGTGTATCCGAATGTCTCGGTCAGTCGCTCGAATTCCTGGCTCATGCTCGTACCGCTCATCAGCCGGTTGTCCGTATTCACGGTGGCGCGGAAATGAAGCTTCCGCAGCAGGCCGATGGGGTGCTCGGCGTACGAGGCCGCGGCGCCGGTCTGGAGGTTGGAGGTCGGGCAGAGCTCCAGCGGGATCCGCTTGTCACGCACGTAGGAGGCGAGGCGCCCCAGCGTCACCGTGCCGTCGTCGGCGATCTCGATGTCGTCGATGATCCGGACGCCGTGGCCGAGCCGGTCCGCTCCGCACCACTGCAGGGCCTGCCAGATCGAGGGCAGCCCGAAGGCCTCGCCCGCGTGGATGGTGAAGTGGTTGTTCTCGCGCTTGAGGTACTCGAACGCGTCCAGGTGACGGGTGGGCGGGTAGCCCGCCTCGGCGCCCGCGATGTCGAAGCCCACCACACCCAGATCGCGGTAACGGTTGGCGAGTTCGGCGATCTCCAGCGCCCGGGCGGCGTGCCGCATCGCGGTGAGGAGGGCACCGACACGGATGCGGTGGCCGTTCGCACGGGCCCGGCGCTCACCCTCCCGGAAACCCTCGTTGACCGCCTCGACGACCTCTTCGAGGGACAGACCGGCGGTGAGGTGCTGCTCGGGCGCGTACCGCACCTCGGCGTAGACGACACCGTCCTCGGCCAGGTCCTCGGCGCACTCCGCGGCCACCCGGACCAGGGCGTCACGGGTCTGCATGACGGCGCAGGTGTGGGCGAACGTCTCCAGGTAGCGCTCCAGCGAACCGGAGTCCGCCGCCTCGCGGAACCAGACACCCAGCTTGTCGGGCTCCGTCTCCGGCAGGGCGTCATACCCCTGCGCGAGCGCCAGCTCGACGATCGTGCCGGGGCGCAGGCCGCCGTCGAGGTGATCGTGGAGCAGCACCTTGGGCGCGCGGCGGATCTGGTCGGGACCGGGGACGTTCAGGGTCTGGCTCGTCATTCGGGCACTCTAACGCCTACGCGCGTAGAGCGCTGGCGCCGATGCGTAACAGTGACCGCGAAGCCAGGTGGAATACACCTGGCCTTCTGACACTGTTCTGTCATGGCACAGCGCGCATTTCCCCTGCCTGCCGCCAGGCTGGGACGGGCCGTCCTCACGGCCGGAGCAGCACCCGAGGTCAGCGGCGTGGTCCTGCTGCTCCCGGACGGCGAGACCGATTCCCGACGCCGTCCTTCCGCTTTCTCGTACGCGACGCAACTGCCGTTCGCCCGGACCCTGGCCCGCGCCGGGGAGGGTGAGGGGCTCGCGGTGCACGTCGTGCGCTACCGGACCCGGGGCTGGAACGACGGCGCGGATCCGGCGGACGACGCCCACTGGGCGGCCGACGAGGTCCAACGCCGCTACGGCGACATCCCGGTCTGCCTCGTCGGGCACGGGATGGGGGGCCGGGCCGCCCTGCGGGGCGCCGGCCACACCGCCGTCAACTCCGTCCTGGCGATGGCACCCTGGCTCCCGGAAGCCGGGGAGCCGGAACCCGAGCCGGTGAAGCACCTCGCGGGGCGCCGGGTCCTGATCGTGCACGGCACCAACGACGCGCGGACGAATCCGGAGCTCTCCTACCGGCTGGCCGAGCGGGCCAAGAAGGCCAACCGGGACACCTGTCGCTTCGAGGTCCACTCGGACGGGCACGCACTGCGCCAGCACCGGTCCGAGGTGCTGGCGCTGGCCTCGGACTTCATACGGGGTTCGCTGTTCGCCCGGTCGTACGCCCGCCCGGTCGCCGACGCGTTCGCCGCGCCCCCGCCGCTGGGGCTGCGGATGCCGCTCGCGGCGGGGTTCGGACGGTCACTGAGGCACTGAGGGGCCCAGTCCCTCAGTCCGGCAGCAGACTCCCCCGGCGCGACAGCAGGAAGCGTTTGAACGCGGCCACCGGCGGCGTGTCGGGGTGGCCGTCCAGCCAGGCCACCCCGATCTCGCGGGCCGCGCGCGGCGCCGTCACCGAGAGCTCGACCACACCGGGCCGGGCGACGGCGGGCGGCGGCAGCAGCGCCACCCCGAGCCCGGCCGCGACCAGGCCGCGCAGCGTCTCCGCCTCCTCGCCCTCGAACGCGACCCGGGGGGTGAATCCCGCCTCGGCGCAGAGGTCGTCGGTGATCCGCCGCAGCCCGTAACCGGGTTCGAGCGTGACGAACGTTTCGTCGGCGGCCTCGGCGAGCCGGATGCGCCGGCGCCCGGCCAGCCGGTGGTCGTCGGGGACGACCAGCCGCAGCCGCTGCTCGTCCAGACGCATGGCGACGAGATCCGGGGCGTCGGGGACGGGTGAGGTGAGGCAGAGGTCGAGGCCGCCCGCCCGCAGCCGCTCGATCATCGCCTCGCCGTAGTTCTGGACGAGTTGGAAGCGGACCCGGGGGTGGTCGGCGCGGAAGGCGCGGATCAGGGCGGGTACGGTCTCCGACCCCATGGTGTGCAGGAAGCCGAAGGCGACCTTGCCCGCCGTGGGATCGGCGTCGGCGCGCACCGAGTCGGCGGCCTTCTCCACCTCCGCGAGCGCGCGTTCGGCGGAGCCGAGGAAGGTGCGACCCGCGGGGGTGAGCGAGACGGTCCGGCCCCGACGGGCGAACAGCGCGACACCCAGGTCCTGTTCCAGCCGCACCATGGCCCGAGACAGCGTCGACTGCGGGACACCGAGCTCGTGCGCGGCGCGGGTGACGTGCTCGTGGCGGGCCACCGCCTCGAAGTACGCGAGGCGTGGTGCGAGTACGGCTCGGATGTCTTCTTCGTAACTGCTCGGTGACAGCCGAGGCTGTGAGCTGTATTGATGCACCATGGGAACGATTATCGCGGTTTCATGCATTGGACGCATGAAACCGCGCGGTCTACGTTCGCCGTATGCCTCCTGCCAGTACCGGGGCGTCCACCATCGTGCTGGACGCCGCCGCTCCGTCTGCCGCCGCCGTCGCCTCCCCGCCCGTCCCGGACCGCCTCACCCCTGGCGGCCCCGGCTACCGCCGGATGAGCTTCGCGCTCTTCGCGGCGGGGATCGCGACCTTCGCCCTCCTCTACTCCACCCAGGCCCTGCTGCCCGCCGTCTCCGCGTCCTTCGGCGCGACGGCCGGACAGGCGAGCTGGACGGTCTCCGCGGCGACCGGCGCACTGGCGCTGTGCGTCCTGCCGCTGAGCGCGCTCTCCGAGCGCTTCGGGCGGCGCCGGATGATGACGGCCTCCCTGGCCGTCGCCGTGGTGCTCGGGCTGCTCATCCCCTTCGCCCCGTCGCTCGGCTGGCTGATCGCGCTGCGCGCGGTCCAGGGCGCGGCACTGGCAGGACTGCCCGCCTCCGCGATGGCCTACCTGGCCGAGGAGGTACGGCCCAAGGCCCTGGTGGCCGCCATCGGACTCTTCGTGGCGGGCAACAGCATCGGCGGCATGAGCGGCCGCATCCTGGCCGGCTGGGTCGCCCAGGCCTGGGGCTGGCGGATGGCCCTCGGCGCGATCGGGCTGCTCGCCCTGGCCTGCGCGGTGGTCTTCCACTTCATGATCCCCAAGGCCCGGCACTTCACCCCGGCCTCGCTCAACCCGAAGGCCCTGGCGAAGACCGTCACCGGCCATCTCTCCGACCCGCTGCTGCGCAGGCTGTACGCGATCGGCGCCCTGTTCATGACGGTGTTCGGCGCGGTCTACACCGTGATCGGCTACCGGCTCGTCGAAGAGCCCTTCAGCCTCCCCCAGGGCATCATCGGCTCGGTCTTCCTCGTCTACCTCGTCGGCACGCTCTCCTCGGCCGCCGCGGGCCGGCTGGTCGGCCGGCTGGGCCGCCGGGGCGCGCTCTACCTCGCCGTGTCCACGACGGCCGCCGGTCTGCTGCTCTCCCTGGCGGACCAGCTGGCAGCCGTCCTGGGCGGCCTCGTCCTCATCACGGCCGGTTTCTTCGCCGGACACGCGGTCGCCTCGTCCTCGGTGAGCCGCACGGCCACCACGGGCCGCGCCCAGGCGTCGGCGCTCTACCAGACGGCGTACTACCTGGGCTCCAGCGTCGGCGGCACGCTCGGCGCCGTCGCCTTCCACGCCGGCGGCTGGTCAGGCACGGTCGTGCTGGGCGTCCTGGCGGTCCTCGGCGTCCTGTCGATCACCCTGTTCGGGACCCGGGCGGCCCGGACCGAGCGGCTCCGCGCCGCGTCCCCGGCAGCCGTGCACAACTGAGACCCACAACCGCACAACCGCCGCTCCCCGACGCGTGTCCAACAAGCGGAGTCATACCGCGGGCGAACGCGAAGGGGAGCAGGCGTACATGAGAACCATGGGGAAGATACGCGGCGCGGGAGTGCGGCGCGGAGCCGTCCTGTCCGTCGCCGGTCTGTTGGCCGCTCCGGCCCTCGTCCTGGGCACCGGGACGGCGGCCGAGGCGGCGTCCTGCACGGCCTCGAAGGGGCCGTACCAGAAGCAGGTCGAGAAGTGGCTGAAGCGGACGGCCGACGGGAAGCAGTCGGCGGCCGACTGCAAGGCGATCCGCTCCTTCCAGACCGCGAAGGGCATCACGCCGAACATCGGATACGCGGGGCCGGTCACCTGGCGCACGATGAAGACGATCACCGCCCAGAAGGCGGCCGGGAAGACCCCGAACAAGGCGAAGAAGTGCCCGACGAACAAGGGCCGCATCGCCTGCGTGGACCTGACCAGGCAGCTGAGCTGGATCCAGGACGGCACCAAGCTGAAGTTCGGCCCGGTGCCCGTGCGTACGGGCCGCAACGGCGACGAGACGCGGACCGGCGCCAGGAAGATCTACTGGCGCAACATCGACCACTGGTCGACGCTGTACGACGTGCGCATGCCGTACGCCCAGTTCTTCGACGGCGGGCAGGCGTTCCACTCGGTCACCAAGTCCATGTACAACAACCCGGGATCGGCGGGCTGCGTCAACATGCGCCCGGCGGACGCGAAGTCATACTGGAAGCTGTTGAAGAACGGCGACGACGTCTTCGTGTACGGACGCAAGCCCGGCACCTGAGCAGCGGTTTCCGCGCTTCCGGCCCCTGTTGTCAGTGCCCTGAGGTAGCTTCCACAGTGCCGAGTGAGCGGTGTCACAGCGCAACAGGGGTGGAGCGATGAGTGATCAGACAGCGACAGCCGAGATCGACAGCCGTCTGGAGGGGCACCGGGTCGAACTGACCGGTTACTGCTACCGGATGCTCGGCTCGGCCTTCGAGGCGGAGGACGCGGTCCAGGACACGCTGGTGCGCGCCTGGCGCAACTTCGACAAGTTCGAGGGCCGTTCCTCCCTGCGTTCCTGGCTGTACCGCATCGCGACGAACGTCTGCCTCGACATGCTGAACGCGGGCAACAAGCGCGCCAGGCCGGTGGACCTCACCGGCCCGACCCCGCTGGCCCAGGCCGCGCTGAACCCCCTCCCGGAGAACACCTGGCTGGAGCCGATGCCCGACGGACGCATCCTGCCCTCGGTGGCCGACCCCGCGGAGGCCGCCGTGGCCCGTGAGTCGGTGCGCCTCGCGTTCGTCGCAGCGCTCCAGCACCTGCCGCCGAAGCAGCGTGCGGTGCTGATCCTGCGCGAGGTCCTGGCGTGGAAGGCGAGCGAGGTCGCCGAGCTGCTCGACACCTCGGTCGCCTCGGTCAACAGCGCCCTGCAGCGGGCCAGGGCCACGCTGTCGGACACGGAGACCACGGCGTCGGACACCGCGAATCCGCTCGACGAGGAGCAGCGCAAGCTGCTGGACCGCTATGTGGCGGCGTTCGAGGGATACGACATGGCGGCGCTGACCGCGCTGCTCCATGAGGACGCCGTGATGACCATGCCGCCGTTCGATCTCTGGCTGCAGGGACACGACGACATCACGGGCTTCATGCTCAGCATCGGGGCGAGCTGCGCCGGTTCCCGGCTGTTGGCGACACAGGCCAACGGCACCCCGGCCTTCGCTCACTACAAGCCGAATCCGGACGGGCCGGGCTTCGTGCCGTGGGCGGTTCAGGTCATCGACATCTCGGACGGAGCCATCACGGGGATGCACTGCTTCCTGGACACCCCGCGCTGGTTCCCGCTGTTCGGGTTCCCCGACCATCTGGACGACGCCACGTCATGAGTGCGGGACGACCCGTGGTGATCGGCTGGGCCCTGCTGGTGGCGGGTGGCTGGGCGGCGACGCTGTGGCTGGGCGAGCCGTCCGCCACGGCGGGACCCGGGGCGGGCCCCGCCCCCGCGTCGCCCGGCGTCTCCGCCGGCAACCCCGAACCGGGACCGCAGCCGGAAGGCGGCGGGTGCGAGACGCCGAGAGCGGCACCGAGACCGTCGCCAGACGTCACGTCGGGGCCGTACGACTCCCGGGGGGTGCAGGGGAAGATTCAGGGGACGCTGGTCGTCTGTTCCTACTCCGTGGCCCGCGACGGCGCCACGGCCCGCTGAGCGAGGCTCACTCCGGCTCCCACCGGACGTGGGCCAGCACATCGGTCAGCCCCACCAGATCGAGCAGCGCGCCCAGTTCGGCCGGGACGTTGCGCAGCCGCAGCTCGACGCCTCCGGCCCGGCGTGCGACGAGCCCCAGCCGGGCGACCGCCTCGACCAGGGCCAGGTCCGGGTGCACGACACCGCCCACGTCGCAGTCCACCACGGCGACCGGCGAGGGGCCGCTGAGCAGCGCCTCCAGCTCGGCGCAGAGCGCCGGCACCTCGGCGCGGGTGATCCGGCCGGTGACGACGAGGGCGTTCGGTGTCATGGCATCCACACCAGGGAGACCGGCGGGATGCCCGAAACTCATCGCTGCCCGGCGATGCGGGCTCAGCTGACCGGGAAGATCCCCGTGTCCAGATCCAGCCCGAAGGGCTTCGGCAGCGTCAGTGTCCCGCCGTACTCGACCGCTTCCAGGACGCGGTAGGTGCCGTCGCTCGGCTCTCCGTACAGGGTCGCGGTCGGGCGACCGGTGTGCCAGGGATCGAGCAGCAGGAACAGCTCGACGCCGGCCTTCGCGTAGCCGTGCGCCTTGCCGATGCGGTCGTGGTTGGCGTTGGCCGGTGAGGTGATCTCGACGACGAGGCGGACGTCTTCCGCCGGTACGCGATTGCCGGGCCCGGATGCCACCGCGCGCGGCAGGACGACGAGATCGGGGATGTACAGCCCGGCCCGCCCTGGCACGGAGACGCCGAGGGTCTGGTAGATCCCCCACTCCTCCGGGATGACGGTGTAGAGCCTGCGCTGGAGCAGCTCCGCAGTGGTGTTGTGGTCCTTGGACGGCGGTGGCGACACGGTGACGATCCCCTCGATGATCTCCACCTTGCAGCCCTCGGGTGCGTCCGTCTCCTCCCAGATCCGGACGAGGTCGTCCCAGTCCTGGCCGTGGCCCGGCCCGGGATCGACAGTGAGTGCGCTCATGGCGGTCTCCTCTTATCGGTGCGTCACCGATAACAGCATGCCGAACGGGACCGGCACAGGTCCACCGGTCCCGTTCACCCGAAAGGGAAAGCCGCAGGTCAGGCGATACGTTCCCGCACCACCGGCGTGGCGGTGAAGGGCGTCCCGGCCGGGGCGATGTCGTACGAGCCCGGCAGCGCCTTCAGCGCGTACTCGAACTTCTCGGGGGTGTCCGTGTGCAGGGTCAGCAGCGGCTGCCCCTCGGTCACCGTGTCACCCGGCTTGGCGTGCAGCTCGACGCCCGCCCCGGCCTGCACCGGGTCCTCCTTGCGCGCGCGGCCCGCGCCGAGCCGCCAGGCGGCGACGCCGACGTCGTAGGCGTCGAGACGGGTCAGCACGCCCGAGGACGGGGCGGTGATCACGTGCTGCTCGCGGGCGACGGGGAGTCCGGCGTCCGGGTCGCCGCCCTGGGCGGAGATCATGCGGCGCCAGACGTCCATGGCGGAGCCGTCGGCCAGAGCCTTCTCCGGGTCGGCGTCCTTGAGTCCGGCGGCGTCGAGCATCTCGCGGGCGAGTGCGAGGGTCAGGTCGACCACGTCGCGGGGGCCGCCGCCGGCGAGGACCTCTACGGACTCGCGCACCTCCAGGGCGTTCCCGGCGGTGAGGCCGAGCGGGGTCGCCATGTCGGTGAGCAGCGCCACCGTCCGCACGCCGCTGTCGGTGCCCAACGCGACCATGGTGGAGGCCAGTTCGCGGGCGTCCTCGATCGTCTTCATGAAGGCGCCGGTGCCGACCTTGACGTCCAGGACGAGCGCCCCGGTGCCCTCGGCGATCTTCTTGGACATGATCGAGCTGGCGATCAACGGGATCGCCTCGACGGTCCCGGTGACATCGCGCAGCGCGTACAGCTTCTTGTCGGCGGGGGCGAGGCCGTCGCCGGCCGCGCAGATCACCGCGCCGGTGGTGTCCAGGACGTCCAGCATCTCCGCGTTGGAGAGGTGGGCGCGCCAGCCGGGGATGGACTCCAGCTTGTCCAGGGTCCCGCCGGTGTGCCCGAGGCCCCGGCCGCTGAGCTGCGGGACGGCCGCGCCGCAGGCGGCGACCAGCGGGGCGAGCGGCAGGGTGATCTTGTCGCCGACGCCACCGGTGGAGTGCTTGTCGGTGGTGGGGCGGGAGAGCGCGCCGAAGTCCATCCGTTCGCCGGACGCGATCATCGCGGCGGTCCAGCGGGCGATCTCGGTGCGGTTCATGCCGTTCAGCAGGATCGCCATGGCCAGCGCGGACATCTGCTCGTCGGCGACCTCGCCGCGGGTGTACGCGTCGATGACCCAGTCGATCTGCTCGGGGCTGAGCTCGCCCCTGTCCCGCTTGGTGCGGATGACGGAGATGGCGTCCATGGGATGGGAGTCCTTCCGGCCGGATGGGTAGGCGAGAGTCCCGTTGACTCTACGCGCATAGAGAGTGGACGTTCCGTCGCGCCGTCCCCCCGGGAGGGGACGGCGCGGCGGAAGGGCTACCCCAGGTGCTGCGGCCCGAAGGCCTGCGGCAGCATCTCGTCGAGCGTACGGAGACCGTCCGGTGTTTCCAGGACGAGGCCGGGCCCGCCGAACTCGTACAGCAGCTGGCGGCAGCGCCCGCACGGCACGAGCACCGCGCCCGTGCCGTCCACGCAGGTGAAGTGGGTCAGCCGGCCGCCGCCCGTGGCGGCCAGCTGGGAGACCAGCCCGCACTCGGCGCACAGGCCGATGCCGTAGGAGGCGTTCTCGACGTTGCAGCCGGTGATCATGCGGCCGTCGTCGACGAGGGCCGCCACGCCGACCGGGTAGCCCGAGTAGGGGGCGTACGCCCGGGACATCGCGTCCCGGGCGGCCTCGCGCAGCGCGTCCCAGTCGACGGGCCGTGGGGTCGTCACTTGCCCTCGCCCTTGCGGTACGGCACGCCGCCCGCCTTGGGCATGCGCAACCGCTGGGCGGACAGGGCGAGGACCAGCAGCGTCGTGACGTACGGCGCGGCGTCCACGAACTGGCTCGGCACCTGGTCCGTGAGGCCGTACCAGGTGAACAGCACCCCGGAGATGACCGCCGAGATCACGGCGCTCACGTACTTCTTCCGGTACAGCTGCCAGAACACGACGATCACCAGGAGGATCGCCAGGAGCAGCAGCATGGCGTGGACGTTCTCGGCACCGCCGCGGAGCTTGAGGCTGTCGGTGAAGCCGAAGAGCCCGGCGCCGAGCGCCATGCCGCCCGGCATCCAGTTACCGAAGATCATCGCGGCGAGGCCGATGTACCCGCGACCGCCGGTCTGGCCCTCCTGGTAGATGCTGGTGGCGACGATGGCGAGGAAGGCACCGCCGAGTCCCGCCAGACCGCCCGAGATCGTCACGGCGATGTACTTGTACTTGTAGACGTTCACGCCGAGGGTCTCGGCCGCCACCGGGCTCTCACCGCAGGAGCGGAGCCGCAGACCGAAGGCCGTGCGCCACAGCACGAACCAGGTGACGGGGATGAGCAGCAGGGCGACGACCGTGAGCAGCGACAGCCCGGTGACCAGACCTCCGACGATGCCGGCGAGGTCGGAGACGAAGAACCAGTGGTGTTGTTGCAGGTCCTGCATCCAGTCCGAAAGACCCGGCACGGTGATCTTGTCGATCTCGTCGAGGCGCGGGGACTGCTTGGAGGAGCCGCCGGGCTCGTCGGCGAAGGTGAAGTTGGAGAGGTAGCGGGTGACGCCGACCGCGAGGATGTTGATGGCCACACCGGAGACGATGTGGTTCACGCCGAAGGTGACGGTGATGACGGCGTGGAGCAGCCCGCCGAGCGCGCCGCCGATGATGCCGAAGAGGACGCCCACCCACGGGCCCCACTGGAAACCGGCCCAGGCACCGAACCACGTGCCGAGGATCATCATGCCTTCGAGGCCGATGTTGACGACACCGGCCCGCTCGGCCCAGAGTCCGCCGAGTCCCGCCAGACCGATCGGGACGGCGAGTTCGAGGGCGCCGCTCACCTGGCCCACGGAGGTCACGTCGTCCGCGCCGCTGATGAGGCGCACCAGCGAGACGAGGGCGAGCGCACCGGCGATGATCAGGAGGGCGACGGGCAGGGACAGCTTGCGCCGTCCGCCGCCCTTCGGGGCGGCTACGCGTGCGGCGGAGACTTTGCTGGTGCTCACAGGGCCGCCTCCTTCTCGGTGGTGAGGGCGTGGCCGGCGGCGAGTTCCTCGCCGACCTTCTGCTGCTGGCGGCGGGTCCCGTAGCGCCGGACGAGTTCGTAGCTGACGACGACCGAGATCACGATCAGGCCCTGCATGATCGTGGCGATCTCCTTCTCGAAGCCGAACTGGTCGAGGGGGGACGACGCCTTGTCCAGGAACGCGATCAGCAGGGCGCTGAGCGCGATGCCCACCGGGTGGTTGCGGCCGAGCAGGGCGATGGTGATGCCGGTGAAGCCGAGGCCGACGGGGAAGTCGAGGCTGTAGGTGTGGGTGTCTCCCAGCAGCGTCGGCATCCCGACGAGACCGGCGACCGCGCCGGAGATCAGCATCGACGTCAGGATCATCTTCTTGGCGTCCACGCCGGACGCCTGGGCGGCGCTCTCGCTGGCGCCGGTGGCGCGCAGGTCGAAACCGAACCGGGTGCGGTTCAGCACGAGCCAGTAGACGAGGCCGCAGCCGACGGCGACGAAGGTGAAGCCGTAGATCTCACCGGCTTCGGGGCTCAGGGGCAGCCCGGGGAACCAGCCTGCCTCCGGGATGTCGCCCGTCGTCAGGTTGTTGGAACCCGTCGCCTGCTCCCCGAAGTTCTTCGGCAGGATCAGCCAGGCGATCAGCGAGGTCGAGATGGAGTTGAGCATGATCGTCGAGACGACCTCGCTCACGCCGCGCGTGGTCTTGAGGATGCCGGCGATGCCCGCCCAGAAGGCGCCGACGAGCATGGCCACGATGACGATCAGTGCGATCTGGAGCGGCCCGGGGAGGCTGACGCTGGCGCCGACGAGGGCGGCCATCATCGCCGCGAGGCGGTACTGCCCGTCGACGCCGATGTTGAAGAGGTTCATGCGGAAGCCGACCGCGACCGCGAGGGCGGCGAGGTAGTACGTCCCGGCCTGGTTGATGATCAGGACCTGTACGTCGCTGTACGACACCTGCTCGAACAGCAGGCGGTACAGCTCGAAGGGGTCGCGGTCGGAGACGAGCAGCACCAGGGTGCTGAGCACGAAGGCCACGACCAGGGCGAGCACCGGGCCGGCGAAGCCCAGGATCAGCCGGTCCTTGTCGAATTTCCTCATCAGGCCTCGTCCTCCGGGGCTGCTTCGAGGTGACCGGCGGCGGCACCGGTCATGGCCGAGCCCAGTTCCTCGGGTGTGATGGTGGCGGGGTCGGCGTCGGCGACCAGCTGCCCGCGGAACATGACGCGCAGGGTGTCGGAGAGCCCGATGAGCTCGTCCAGGTCCGCGGAGATCAGCAGGACGGCCAGCCCTTCGCGGCGCGCCTCCCGGATCTGGTCCCAGATCTGCGCCTGCGCGCCGACGTCCACACCGCGGGTGGGGTGGGCGGCGATCAGGAGCTTCGGGTGGTGGCTCATCTCGCGGCCGACGATCAGCTTCTGCTGGTTGCCGCCGGAGAGGGACGCCGCGGTGACCTCGATGCCCGGGGTGCGCACGTCGTACTCGCGCACGATCCGCTCGGTGTCGGCGCGCGCCGCCTTCGGGTCCAGCAGCCAGCCCTTGCTGTTGGGCTTCTCCGTGACGTGGCCGAGGATGCGGTTCTCCCAGAGCGGGGAGTCCAGCAGCACCCCGTGGCGGTGGCGGTCCTCGGGGATGTAGCCGATGCCGCCCTCACGCCTCTTGCGCGTGGGGGTGCGCGAGATGTCGTCGGCGTCCAGCGTGATGACTCCGCCGTCCGGGTTCCGCATACCGACGAGCGTCTCGATCAGCTCGGTCTGCCCGTTCCCCTCGACACCCGCGATGCCAAGGACCTCGCCCTTGTGGATCGTGAAGTCCACGTCGGACAGGACGTCGCGCACGGCCCCGTCCGGGTCCGTCACGCTGAGGGTGAGCCCCTCCACACGCAGCATGGGCACGTCGGTCACCGTGGACTCGCGGGTCTCCGGCGAGGGGAGCTCGCTGCCGACCATCAGTTCGGCGAGCTGCTTGGTGGTGGTGTTCGCGGGGTCGGCGGTGCCCACCGTGGTCCCGCGCCGGATCACCGTGATCTCGTCGGCGACGGAGAGGACTTCGCCGAGCTTGTGCGAGATGAAGATGACGGTGAGGCCCTCGGCCTTGAGCTCGCGGAGGTTCGCGAAGAGCGCGTCGACCTCCTGCGGGACCAGTACGGCGGTCGGCTCGTCCAGGATGAGGATGCGGGCGCCGCGGTAGAGGACCTTGAGGATCTCCACGCGCTGACGGTCGGCGACGCCGAGGTCCTCGACGAGTGCGTCGGGCCTGACCCCCAGACCGTAGGCGTCGGAGATCTCCTTGATCTTCTTGCGCGCCGCGGAGCCGATGCCGTGCAGCTTCTCGCCGCCGAGGACGACGTTCTCCAGGACGGTGAAGTTGTCGGCGAGCATGAAGTGCTGGTGGACCATGCCGATTCCGCGCGCGATGGCGTCACCGGGGTTGCCGAACGAGACCTGCTCACCGTCCACGGCGATGGTGCCCTCGTCCGGCTTCTGCATGCCGTAGAGGATCTTCATCAGGGTGGACTTCCCGGCGCCGTTCTCACCGACGAGGGCGTGGACCGTTCCCTTGCGTACGGTGATGCCGATGTCGTGGTTGGCCACGACTCCGGGGAAGCGCTTGGTGATGCCGTGCAGTTCTACGGCAGGGGGACTGCTGGACGCGTTGATGACGCACTCTCCTTGGCCGGACAGGAGCGGGGGCACAGGGGCAGGGGGCGGGGGTGAAGTTATCGCGCCTGAGGGCTGTCTACACGCGTAGTGCTGCCGAATCGTGAAGCGTAGGCGCACGGCACGGTCCGGACGCGGGGTTCCGGGCCTGTGCGAGCAGGGCACTGCGAAGGGCACAACTTCCTCGACGGGCACCCCACGGGCCCGGAGCGGCGACTGCGCGCGCTCCGGGCCCACGGGAAACCAGCGTGACGACCGGGATCGTTACGGGGCGGACTTGACGGTGATCTTGCCGTCGATGATTTCCTTCTTCGCCTTGTCCACGGCGGCGATGACCTCGGTCATCTCGGTGAAGGCCGGGTTGGACGAGGACAGGCCGACGCCGTCCTTGTCGAGGCCGTAGCGCACCTCGCCGGACTGCGGCTTGCCGTCCTGGACGGACTTGATCAGGTTGAAGACGGAGTCCTCGACGTCCTTGGTGACCGAGGTCAGGATCGACGCCTTGTAGGCGGCGAGGCCCTCCTGCTTGTACTGGTCGGAGTCGACGCCGATGTTCCACTTGCCGGCCTTGGAGACGGCCTCGATCGCACCCGAACCGGCGAGACCGGCCGCCGAGTAGACCACGTCGGCACCCTTGTCGAGCTGCCCCTGGGCGGCGGCCTTGCCGAGGTCGGGCTTGGAGAAGCCGTCGAAGTTCGGCGGCTGCGTCAGGTACTGGGGCACGACCTTGACCGAGGGGTCGGTCTCCTTGACGCCCTGCTCGAAGCCCGCCTGGAACTTCTTGATCAGCGGGGTCTCGACACCACCGATGAAGCCGACCGTCTTGGTCTTGGTGACCTTGGCCGCGGCGACGCCCGCGAGGTAGGAGCCCTGCTCCTCGTTGAAGACGATGTTGGCGATGTTCTCGCCGGTCACCGAGGCGTCGTCGATGATGCCGAAGGTGACCTTCGGGAACTTCGGCGCGACCTTCTCGATGGCGGGGGCGTAGGCGAAGCCGACGCCGATCACCGGGTTGTTGCCGGCGCGGGCCAGCGCGGTGAGGCGCTGCACCTTGTCGGCGTCCGCCTCGCCGTCCGACGGCTCGGCCTCGGTGCCCTTGACGCCGAGGTCCTTCTCGGCCCGGGCCAGACCCGCGTAGGCGGCGTCGTTGAACGACTGGTCGCCGCGGCCACCGATGTCGTAGGCGATGGCCGATTTCTCGGCCTTGGAGTCGGAACTGCTGCTCGACGAGGAGGACGACTCGCCACACGCCGTGACGCTCAGCGCGAGTGCCGCGGACATGACGCCCACGGTGGCAATCCTGGTGATCCGGCGCAAGGGAAGGCTCCTTCAAACCTGACCGAAGCGCCTCTTCCGGCGCTGGTTTCGCCGCGATCGTAACGCGCGTAGATGTCAGATAAGGACCTGTACGGAAGCCGTTATCGGATCGTCGCGAACAGGAGGTGTCCTGTCCGGTTACAAGCCGTTACCAGCAGGGAACACGATGCCATCCGGAGGCGTCCGCCGTCCCGACATCGCACGTCAGGCGTCCAGCAACGCGGCGGCGGTGAACAGCTCCACCCCCACGGTGATCGCCTCCTCGTCCACGTCGAAGTTGCCCCGGTGCAGGTCGAGGTCACGCGTGTCGCCAGGGGTCCGCACCCCCAGTCTCGCCATGGCGCCAGGGATCTTCTCCAGGTACCAGGAGAAGTCCTCGCCGCCCAGGCTCTGCTCGGTGTCCTCGATCGCGTACGACCCGCGCCGGACGGTCATCGCGGCGTCGAGGAGGCCGATCGTCTCCGCGTCGTTCACCACGGGCGGCACCCCTCGGATGTAGTCGATCACCGTCTTGGCCCGGTACATTCCGGCCACCTCGTCGATCGCCGCGTGCACCAGGTCCGGTGCCTGCCGCCAGCTCTCCAGATCGAGGCAGCGGACCGTCCCGGAGAGCTCGGCGTGCTGCGGGATGACGTTCGGCGCGTGACCGGTCTGCAGCCGCCCCCAGGTGAGCGCGAGACCGGCCCGCGCGTCGACGCGCCGGGCGAGCAGCGCGGGCACGTCGGTGGCCACCCTGGCCGCCGCGGTCACCAGGTCGGTGGTCAGGTGCGGCCGGGCGGTGTGTCCGCCGGGACCGTCGAGGGAGACCTCCAGGCGGTCACAGGCCGAGGTGATCGGCCCGATCCGGAGCCCGATCCTGCCCACGTCCACCTTGGGGTCGCAGTGCACCCCGAGGATCCGCCCCACCCCTGCCAGCACACCGGCCGCGACCACGTCGGTGGCGCCGCCGGGCAGCACCTCCTCCGCGGGCTGGAACAGCAGCCTCACCGGGCGGGGCAGCAGACCCTGCCGGTCCAGCTCGCTCAGCACCAGGCCCGCACCCAGGACGCAGCTGGTGTGGACGTCGTGCCCGCAGGCGTGCGCGCGGTCGGGCACCGTGGACCTGTAGGAGACGCCCTCCTTGGTGTCCGGGATCGGCAGCGCGTCGATGTCGGCCCGCAACGCCAGGATCGGCGTCACACCGTCCCACTCCCCCACGTCACACACGAGCCCCGTGCCACCGGGCAGCACCTGCGGCTCCAGACCGGCCTTCTCCAGCCTGGCCTTGATCGCCGCGGTGGTACGGAACTCCTGGTTGCCTAGCTCGGGGTGCATATGCAGATCACGGCGGAACGCGACGAGTTCGGCACGCAGATCGCCGGGCAGAGCGCCGGGCAGGACGACCTCGGTGTGGGGTGCACGGGACTTCAACTGGTTCACCCAGTCAAGGGTAGGCCCCCGATACCCACAACTGACCACTGATCCACAAAAGTTCAGCCGCTCAGGGGAACAAAAACCGGTCTTGCGGCGTGTGACGGGCGGTTGTGATGGGTATGCTCCGGCGCTCACCGAACCAGCATGAATGAGCCCGCCCGCCTTATTCCTCCCCCAGACGCGGAGGGCGTGCACATCCTTGAAGTACGCGTAGTCCTTGAGATTCAGGGTCGCCGGCGGTAGGTCATAGGTGAGGCTGCAAGCCGCGATCCACATGTCGTTGACCGGCTGCGGCCGGCCGGCTTTCCGACGTACGCCGCCCGCCTCCTGCGGCTCCGGCGCGGGAGGAGGCGCGGGTGCCGCCCGATCCCGGCGCCCGGAGGCCGAGGCTCGGGCGTCGAGCTTCGGGCCCTCCGCTTGCAGCCGCCCTCTCAGGGCGGGGTTGTTCGGCGAGCATCACGGCGTACACCGGGGAGTCCGGCTGCCGCCCCCGTCATGACCGTTGCCGCGCCGGGTCGGCGGTTCGGCGCTGTCCGAGCTCGGGGACTTCGCCGAGGATTCGCGGCCAGGTTCGCTCCACGCACCGAGGCCGGGGAAGCGGAGACAGAGCCCGGTCCAGCGGTTCGGTCAACGTGGCTCCGTCGGGCGGGCGCCTCGCAGGAACTGTGTCACCGCGGTGTCCACGAGCCCTTCGAGCCGCCCCGGCTCGATCATGCCGCTGTTGAGCATGGACGTGATCCCCAGGACGGTGGCGTAGATGATGAGCCCGATGTCCTCCGGGTCGCCCTCCTCCAACTCGCCGCGCGCCTGGCCCTCTTCGATCAGATCACCGATCTGCCCGAATGCGGCTGCGGCGGCCTCGGCGACTGCGGTCGCCCCTGGGCGGTGCTTGCTGGAGTTCATCAGCCCGGTCAGCGCGGCGTTCTCGGTCGCGAACCGGACGTAGGCCGACGCGAACGCGTGCAGGCGAGCGGACAGGTCGCCCCCGTCGTCGATCTCGTCCACCGCGGCCCGCAGCTTCGCGCCGAGGCGGACGAAGCCCGACTCGGCGAGGGCGTCCAGCAGCGCGCGGCGGTCCGCGAAGTGCCGACGGGGCGCCGCGTGACTCACGCCGACATCCCGCGCCAAGTCCCGTAGGGAGAGGTGCTCGACCCCGTGCGCCCTCAGGCCGCGCTCCGCCGCGTCAAGTAGCTCCGTGCGGAGATTCCCGTGGTGGTAGGGCCGCTGCTCGGTGGTGTCAGGCATGGGATCAGCCTACCCAGCGCAATGTTTCCATTGACAACAATGTTGCCAATGCCTACTCTTTCGACATGTCCAGATTCGCCGTACGGGCGTTCGCCCACGACACGGCACGGCGGCTGTGGGAGGTGTCGGAGCAACTGACCGGCACGCGCTTCCCCCTGGGTGCACCCGCACCCCCTGCCTCGTGAAAGGACCCGCCACAGTGATTCGTCCACGGAAAGACCCGCGGAAAGACCCGCTGAAGAACCCTCGTGAGCCGGACGAACTCGTCGTCGTCTCCGGCGCCTCGTCGGGCATCGGAGCCGCGACGGCGCAAGCCCTCGCCGCCATGGGCTACCACGTCCTCGCCGGGGTACGCAACGACAGCGAGGCGGACGCCGTCCGGGCCGACGGCATCGAACCGGTCACCTTGGACATCACCGTCCCGGAACACATCGAGGCCCTGGCCCGGCGGATCGCCGACGACCCCGGACGACGCGAGCTGCGTGTCCTGGTCAACAACGCGGGGATCGAGATCAACGCCCCCGTCGAGGTGCTCCCTCTCTCCCTGTGGCGCGAACAGTTCGAGGTGAACCTCTTCGGGCACATCGCCGTCATCCAGAGGCTCCTGCCGTTCCTTCGGCGGAGCCGGGGCCGAATCGTCAACATCAGTTCCGTGGGCGGGGTGGCCGCGCTGCCCGTCTTCGGGGCGTACGCGGGAACCAAGTTCGCCCTCGAAGCGGCCAGCGACTCCCTGCGCCGCGAGGTCTCGGCGCACGGCGTGCAGGTGGTCGTCGTCCAGCCCGGCGGCGTCCGGACCGAGATGGCCGCCCGCAGCGGTGACATCTCCCTCGAACTCGCCGCCGGGATGAGCGCCGAGCACCAACGTCTCTACGGCGGCCTCATCAACGCGACGGTGTCGTCGAACGCGGCCTTTCTGGAACGCGCCCTACCAGCGGCGAAGGCGGGGGCCAAGATCGCCAGGGTGGCGACCACGCCCCGTCCGCGCGCCCGGTACACCCTCGGCGCGGACGCCGCCTTCGTCATCCCCCTCGCCCGTTTCCTGCCGGCCCGTCTGATGGACGGCATCCTCGCGATGAGCCACCGGCCCAAGAACCCGAAAGCCGCGCCCACGCCCGTACCCGCGTCCACAGGTGGTCCTTCATGACCACGCCATCGCCGATATCCCTGACCGCTGCACGGACCGCGCCCCTAGGATGCGCGGGAACTGCATCGACCACCTGCGGAGGCCGCGTTGAGCGAGTTGGCGCATGTCACTCCGGACATCCGTGACCGGCTCCTCGTCCGGTTCGGCGCCGATGTCCTCGGTTGGTGCGACGGGTTACCGGCTCTCGTCCATGAACTCGCCGCTCGTTGGGGTCTGGATCCTGTCTCGGCGGGTGGCGGAGGCACCTCGCGGGTGTTCCGCTGCTCGCGACGCGACACCGGCGCCCCGGTCTGGCTGAAGCTCACGCCGGAGCCCGTGATCGCCCGCGAGGAAGCCGAAGCCCTGCGGGCCTGGGCAGGGACACCTTCCGTTGTCACTCTGCTGGCAGTGGACCTCGACGCCGGAGCCCTGCTGTTGGAGGACGTGGAACCGGGAGTGCCGGTGCGGCAGCTCACCTGGACCTTGCCCGAGGTCGCGGCCCTGCTCCGAGAACTGCGAGTCTCGTCTCCCCCACGAGGGGAGCACTCGGTACTGCGGCCTCTCTCACACCGGATCGACTTCCTGTTCGACATGACCGATCGCAGGCTGGCGGCGGCCCGCACGAACGTCCCGCTCGCCCCGGCAGCGCTGGGTCGGGCCCGAGCCGCGGCCCTGGCGCTTGCGGCCGGTGGGCCGATGGCCCTCGTGCACGGTGATCTCCATCCAGCCAACGTGCTGTCTGGTCCGGGCGCCCGCATGGTCGCGATCGATCCGAGGCCGACGTGGGGCGACCCGGACTTCGACACTGTGGACTGGGCACTTGAGGGAGTCACGGATCCGGCCATGCTGGAGCAGCGGATCGGGGAGCTGGCGGCGCTGGTTCCCGGCCTCTCTCCACACCGCGTGCTGGATTGGTGCCGGGCCTCGGCCGCTCTCGACGCGGTCCCTCGGCTGTGCGCAGGACGGGACGATCCGCAGACGCGGTTCCTCACGGCCCTGGCCGGCGGCTGATCCACCCGGTGGTGGCTGCGGCCGTGGCCGAGTCGTACGCGTACGCCGGGCGACAGGTCTCAGGACACCAGGCTCTGCTCCTCCAGCTCCGTCAGCTTCACGGTGCACAAGCCGCCGCGTTCGGCCTTCACCGCCGTCACCTTCAGCTGCGTGCCCGGCGTCAGGATGAACTCCTCCTCGCCCGTGAAGGCGGAGAAGCGGCGGATGCCCACCGCCCTGGCGGGCGTCACCTCGAAGAGTGTCCGCTTGCCACGGCTGCCGAGGAACGACCGCGCCACGCCGATCTCGGACGTGCAGGAGGACACGCCCCACCAGGTCACCGTCCGGCCGAGTGGGTACTGCGCGCGCAGGTCCAGCGACACCCCTCGCCACAACGGCCGCGTGTGGGCGGGGAGCTGCGATACCGCCGAGAAGAGGAGTCGCAGATAGGGGAGGTACGGGACGACCTTCGCCCGGTCCGGGGAGCGCAGGACGGCATTGATCTCCCGGTAGAACGCGGACTCGCAGGTGTAGAGGTAGAGCGCGGCGATCGCGTCGGCGGACAGCTCGCCCGCCGCCTCGTCGGCGCGCCGCTTCCCGAACTCGTGCGACCGCTCGACATGCCGTTCGATGCCGGCCAGCACCGATGTGACCGGGCCCACGGCGTCCGGGAAGCCCAGGAGCGGGGTGTCGAAGACACCTGTGATCGCGGGCAGGACCAGGCCCTCGTCCCTGACGCCCGCGAGCCGGTCCAGATACAGCTGATGCAGCTCCATGGTCGACGCGATGAACGCGCCCATGCGGTCCGCGACACCGTCGTCCGCCCCGCCGGGACCCTCCGCGGCCGTGTTCCACCCCTGGCTCGGCAGCCAGTCGATCTCGTCCGCGCCCAGCGAGGCGAGTGCGGCGTTGACCGTCCCGAAGTGCTCGCCCTCGCAGAAGATGTCGCCCTGCGCGGCGGGGTTCGGGTGGTCGATGTGCCGGACCTCGACATCCGGGTACTTCTTCTGGAGCCGCAGCACGACGTTCTTCAGGCTGCGTGCATGAGCGCCCCACCAGGCGAAGACGACGTAACGGTCCTCCTGCCCTGCGTTCTGCTTGGCCTTGAGGATCTCCTCGACGATCCGCTCGGCCGCCGGCCGCCAGAACCTGGTGTGCTGGTCGGTGGCCATCGCGCCGTCGCTGCTGGCGGTGAGTGCCGCGTTCAGCAGCAGTACCCCCTGCGTGAGCATCGCCTGGAACCACTCCGGCGGCTGGACGGTGTCCTTCTCCTTCAACAGCGCGCGTACGTCGGCGATCGGGGTCTTCTTCGGTATGTCGTACTTCCACATCGCCGCTGCCTTGATGATGCAGCGGATGCTGACGACCCGGCCGAACTGGCTGTCCTTCCAGTCGTGGAAGGTGTTGTCGAACATCGCGATGCCGGTCGCGCTCTCCGGCCTCGGGTAGGGGTTCTGGCCGAAGACGACGACCTTCCACTTGTGCGGCGGATTCGGTTTGAGCGCCTGGAACGTCAGCTCGCGCACCGGTACGACGCCCGGGCTCCGGTTCGGGCCGATGAACTCCGCGGCGTCCGGCTGCGATTCGATGACCGGCTTCAGCAGCGGGAGCCACGGTTCGCCGCCGCCCTCGAACAGGTCGGCCAGGGCCAGCGGGTCGTTCGGGTCGGGCTGGGCCGGGGTGGTGGCATCGCTCATGGTGAAGCACTCCGCAGGATCGGTCCGGGTGGTGTTCGCAGCCGTGGGCGCGGTCCGGCGCCGCGTGCGCCGTGGTCCCGCATACGAGGAGTTATAGCCGCCGCCACTGACAGCGAGGGCGTGCCCGACCCCCGGTCGCGGAGGCGTTGTCAGTGGCGCGCTGTAGCGTCCTGATCACTGGGAGAACGCCTCTTGATCGGAGTGAACGATGTCCGCGAACCGCTTGCACTCACCGCCTGTCAGGGTGGTTCTGACCGACCTCAACACCGATGTCGTCGAGGCGTGGAGGGCCGCGTTCGCCGACACCCCGGAGATCGAGATCCGCAAGGGATCGATCCTCGACGAGAAGGCCGACGCCTGGGTCAACCCGACCAACTCACGCGGTCGCATGGACGGTGGCGCCGACGCCGCGATCAAGCGGCACCTCGGCGCCGGCATCCAGCTGCGTGTGCAGCGGGCGATCCGCGACAGGTTCGCGGGGAGCCTCCCTGTGGGCAGCGCGGTGTGTGTCCCGTCCGGAGCGGTCAACCCGAAGTTCCTCATACCGACCCCGACCATGGAGGGGTCCTCGCAGAACGTCAGCGAGACCCTGAACGTCGCCCTGGCCTGCGCCGCCGCCTTCCAGGCGATCCATCAGCAGAACAGGAAGGCGCCGGGCAGCATCGAATCGGTGGCGCTGGTCGGCATGGGCGCCCGCACCGGCCGGGTACCGGCGCGGGTGTGCGCCAACCTGATGTGGACGGGCTACACGCTGTACAACGACCACCGCTTCGAGGACTACGACGAGCTGCGCGGCACGATCACCGCGCAGCTCCACGACATCGAGGCCGTCCCTGCCACGGAGCGTGTCCGCATCGACCCCACAAGGCGCGGCGCGGCCCGCCGCTGACGACAGGGCCGGTCATGTCACCGCCCCAGGGGCGGCGTTCGCCTCAAGGGAACTTCACCTCGGCGAGAGATGAAGCGGGCATGATGCCCACGGACCGAGCGGCGTCCTGCCGCGGTCCCATCCGGAGAACGGGAGAATCCCATGCCCGCCTACGTCATCGTCAACGTCGATGTGCTCGACGAGGAGGCCGGTCTCGCCTACGCGGCCGTGGCCCAGAAGTCCGTCCTCAGCCACGGCGGCCGGTACCTGGTCGCGGGCTCCACACCCCAGCCGGTCGAAGGCACCTGGGACTCCTCCCGGTTCATGGTCATCGCGTTCCCCGACATGGACCGGATCCGGGAGTGGTACGACTCCCCCGAGTACCGGCGCGCCCGCGACATACGTGAGGGCAGAGCACGGGTGGGGATGCTGTTCGTCGAGGGCTCGCCACCTGAGGGCTTCACCCTCCCGTCCTGAGTGCGCGTCTCCTTCATGGTCTGCGTGGCGGTCGCCGGGCTCTACGACGCCGCCACCGCGTCACCCACAATCCTCTTCCTGCAGACCGTGCCCGCGGTCGTCGCCCTGGCGCTCGTGATCAGCGCCCACTGACGCTCAGGTCCACGCCCCGCAGGCCCCGTAGGGGTCCCGCCCTGTCGACGCGAGCAGCCGCTCGAACGGGGACGCGTCGGCGGCGACCGGCACCGGCTCCCCGAACACGCCCATCGAGCGGGCCGTCGGCGCCAGCTCCGCCACCGCGTCCGCGAGCACCCCCACGACCTGCGGCGGGGCCTCGTACGCCTGGCCCGTGGCGCGCGCCAGGCCCCAGGCGTGCACCGTCAGATCGAGCAGCGCCATCGAGCCGACGAGCCGCGCCGGCATGTTCATCGCGCCGCTCGTCCCCTCCTCGGCCCCCGGCACCGCCCACGCCGCGACGAGCGCGTCCGTCTCCGCCGCGAACCGCTCCCGCCACGCCGCGCCCTCGGCGCCCACATGGTCCGCCCCAAGTGGTGCATCCTGCGCTACCGCATCCACGAGGCCGTCGAAGCGGCCGGCACCAGGACGGACGTCGACTGGGCCGCCCTCGCCGCCGACCTCGGCCACGCCGACCAGGCCCATCTCGTACGGCACTTCACGGCGACGGTCGGCGTCCCGCCGACGTCCTACCCCGGACCCCAGGATCCCTTGACACATCAAGATCCACTTCTGTGACGCACCTTCGGTGCCACGAGCGCAGGGGTGCGTGAGACCCGGCAAGGTCCGCTGCACAGGCTCTAGCGAAGGACCTGCTCGACGTGGTGGTCGAGGAGAAGCTCGGCGGCTTCCGGGGTGCGGTAACCGAGGGCGATGTCCACGCCGAGGCCGGTGGCGAGGGACCAGCAGATGTCGGCATCGGTACGTTCCTCGCAACGCGGCTCGCTGCCCCGCTCCTCCCTGGCTGCCGCGATGAGGCCGGCGGTGAACGTGAGCAGCTCGTCGTCGACCGGCGCCAGAGCCCTGGCCATCGTCTGATCGGAGACCGCCCGGCCTGCGGCCGCCAGCGCGAAGCGCATCAGCCGCGTACTCTCCTGGGCCGGGCTGATCAAGGCGTACAGGCAGGCGCGGAGTACGGCCTCCGGACTGGTCGCGTCGGCGGCGGTGACCGCTTTCTCGATGGTGGCGTTGACGGCCCGTACGGCTCGGTCGAGGGCGTCGCGGATCAGGGCCTGCATCGAGGAGTAGTAGTGCTGGATCTGGCCCATCGAGACGCCCGCCTCTTCGGCCACCTTACGCAGCGACACCTGCTCGATGCCGCCGCGCACGGTCAGTGACCAGACGGCCTCGACGAGGCGCACCCTGCGCGCTTCGTGATCCACGATCTTCGGCACGGCGTCGCCGCCTCTCCTCGCACTTTCACCATGCGATCGCATTGCAAAACCGAGCACCGCCAGTTTACAGTGCAAGTGCATGGTAAACCTGATCAGGCCGAGGAGGAACCCGTGAAATATGGCCTCTACCAGGCGCTCGGTATGGCGCTGCTCGTCATCGGAGCCCAGGGTGCAATACGTCAACTCGTCGACCACGACAACGCCGGCCTGTTGGGGTGGCTGCCGGGAGGCTTCGCGGTGAGCATCACCGTGTACGTACTGGCGGTCGCGATCGGCGCGGTCATCGCAGGGCGAGCTCAAAACGCCCGTAAGGCGCCTGGCAACTGACTCGGTGCGAGTGGACGGGGGGCTGTTCGGCGGATCATGGACGGAGCCAAAGGCGGATTGCTGCTGCGGTGACGGTGCCATGGAAGACGTAGGCCCTCTTGTCACGCCTCGTGGCGACGGGCCCGGGAGTTCTTGAGTGCATTGATCGTTCGCTCGACTTTGAGGTGCGTCGCCCCACTGACCCGGCGTGATGAGTGAGGAAGGCGAGGGGCCGGCAGCCCCCCTCACCCACCGAATGGGTCTTGCAGGTCAGCCCGCCCCGGGAGCGTCCGAGCCCTTCATCGGGGCGGTGCTGCCGGGGCGTCCGCCTTCCCGGAATCCGAGGCAGCTTCTTGGGTGCTCCGGCGGCGTGCTGGTGAGCGCGGCAGGACGTCGAATCCACGCTCACCATCGACCCAGTCGACACCCGGGGCAGGTCACACGATCCGCCGGACAGGCCCTAAGTACTGGGGAGCGGCAATTCGGCGAGCATCACGGCGTACACCGGTGAGTCCGGAAACGGCTGCCGCTCCCCGACCTTCCGGAAGCCCCAGGTCTCGTACATCGCCTGCACCCGGGGATGCCGTGCGTCCACGAGCAACGCCACCAGATCCTCGTCCCGCCCGTGGAGAAGCGCCCGAGTGACCGACTCGGAAACCCCGGCCTTGCGCCACTTCGCGCGGACGGCCAGTTCGGAGAAGGAGTACGTGCGCTCCCGGCCGGGGGCCGGGTCGAGGTGATCACGCCACCACTCGCGCTTCGGGGCCGAGGGCGCTCCGTACGCGAAGGCCACGGCCTCTTCTCCGTCGAAGGCGATCACGCAGGAGAATTCGGGATGGCCGCCCCAGTGGTCGACGAACCACGGGAACCGTTGGTTGAACTCGTCGTCCATGGCATCCGCGTAGGCGTCGGCGTGCACGTCGATGAGCGCCTGCCTGATCTGCTGGAGATCGTCGTGACCGAAGCGTCGTACGTGCAAGTCGGCGGCGTTCAAGCTCGGCTCCATTCGGATCGGTAGTGGTCTCCCCACTCTCGGGCGATACCGGCGTCCGGCGCAAGAGTGATCAAGTCCCGATAGAAGTCGCCGAGCAGGGACCGCATGCGCCCGGGGATCGGCGTGCCCGCCATCAGTTCGAAGACGGCCGAGGCCGTGGAACACGCCTGGTCGACATCGCGCTGATGCACCTGGGTCAGCGCGAGCCGGGCGGTGGCCAGAGCCCGGTTTCTGCGGAACTGCCCGGGAATGCTTCCCAGCGCCTGGTGGGAGGCGGCCTCGGCGCCCGCGAAGTCGCCGGTCCGGTCTCTGACGATCGCCGTCATGGCCGTCAGCTCGGCATGACCGTAGAACGCTGTCCAGCTCGGCCGGGCACGGCCGGAGTCGGCCTTGCCCAGTGCGTCACGAGCACGCCCCAGGGATCGCAGAGCTGCCTGACGGTCACCGAGATTCGAGTGACCGACAGCTGTGCGGGCGTGTGCCAGCGAGGCGAAGAAGGGGTCCCGTCGAGCGATCGCCGTAGCCAGTGCCGCCTGTCCGCAGTCGACGGCGTCCGTGTGCGCCCCACGCTGGTGGGCGAGCATCGCGTAGGAGTTCCAGACCCTCAACTCGACTGCGGCATCCTGTCCCACCCCGGCCAGATACAACGCGCGGCCCAGCAGAGCCTGCGCCCGGTCCGTTCGCCTGGCGTCCAATGCGCTCCATGCCGCCGTGGCGACGTAGTCGGCGGCCACGGCGAAAAGCCGTAGCCGGACCCGCTGAGTGGCACCGAGCCTCTGCTTCCCCAGAGCCTCCTCCGCTCCGGCCAGCGCAGCGTCCTCCAGCCCTTCATGGCCACCTCTGCTGTCATCCAGAGCCATCAGGGCGTCCAACCCGTCACGAAGCCGCATGACGTCCGACGTACCCACCCGGGGCGGCGCTCCCACAAAGGGGACACCCCATGCTGCGGATGTGCCGGTGGCGGCCCGGAGTACGCTCCTGCGCCCCATGAGGGAGTCCGCTCCATCTGCGGGAGAACGCCTCCCGGCAGGCGGGACGAATCCCAGCTCCTCGACGGGACATCCGAATACCGCGGCCAAGGCTTCACGTTGCCGAGGGTGAGGCCACCGCGTGTTTCCGGTCAGCCAGTTACGGACGGTGCGATCGCTCACCGTGCCGTCGTGACCGGACCACCGTAAGCGCGCGTTCACCGCTTCGGCCAACTCCGACTGGGTGAGTCCGACCTCGTCCAAGGCACGACCGAGAGCCTCGTTACCGTTCACGCACTCACCGTAACCAAGGTGGGTGTGACGCAACCTCATGGCCGGGGAATTTCCGCTCGACCGTGAGGGACAGCGCCCCGCCTTTTCCTTCTGCTCTTCTTCCGACGGTCGTTGACTGGTCCGAGGCCGCAAACTTCGCACCCGACGAGGTCCCGATGACAGTGACCACCACGCCAGGACCCGCACGTCACCCCGGATACTCCCGGACGCTTCCTCGTGAGCCGGAGAGCGCCGGTGCCGCCCGCAAGTTGGTACGAACCGCGCTCGCTGCGTGGGAACAGGACGATCTCGTCGAGGACGCCCTCCTCATCACGACTGAGCTGGTGTCCAATGCCCTCGATCACGCCTGCCACGGACCCATGAGAATCATCGTCTCCCTGCCCACGGATCAGCTGGTACGCATCGGGGTCGTGGACAGGTCCAAGGCCGTCCCGATGATGCGGACGGACGACGCCGGCGGAGACGACCTGCGGGGACGGGGCCTCCTTCTGGTCGATGCGCTGAGCGATCGCTGGGGCACGGACCTCTACCGCTGGGGAAAGCAGGTCTGGAGCGAGCTGGTGTGCTCCGGACCTCCCCCGCCCTGAGAGGTCAAGGCCGTACGCCGAGGGGGACTTCGCTGAGTCATCCCCCCATGGGGAGCATTCAGGCAGTGTCTCGCCTCAGCGTTCCGGACCTCGCGGAATACGGTCAGATCAAGGCGTCGGCCACTGAGGTACTGATGATCGCGGCTGAACGCCGGGCCATCGAGACCGGGTGGCGCCCGATGCCGAACGCGATCGCCGCCGGCGCCGGCACGCTGCCGGTGACCACGGCGCCGCGGCGCAGCCGGCGCCGTCGTGGAACATCGACGGCGGGGGCCCGGACGGTTGACCACGGCGGCAGGGTGTCGGGGCGACACCCTGCGTCGTCGTACGGCGAGCCGACGGCCCGCTCAGCCCTTCGCGACGGCTGTGGCACGCCACGGGGCCAGCCGCTGTGCGTCCTTGGCTGTCTCCGTGACGCCGCTCAGGAAGCCCTGGGCGCGCGGCGATGCCGTGTCCCGGAGCCACTCGGGCGCTATGTCGCACACCGCGACCTTCACGCCCGTGCCCGCCAGGGCCAGGGGGAGGGTGTGGACCACGGTGGACGGGAAACTCAGCACCGTGTGGCCGATGGGGCCTCTGCGGGCGATGAGTTCCAGGGGCAGGTCGGGGCGGACGATCTCCAGGCCGGTGGCGGATTCCAGGGCGTGGAGCTTGTCCGCTGACTCGCGGCGGTGGGCGAAGTAGCGGGTCGCCCCGTGGGCGCGGGCGAGGGTGGTGACCGCTTCCTCGTACGGGACCGGGTCGACCACTCCCGTCTCCACCAGGGAGGTGCCGACCAGGTCGGCGCCCTTGGTGATCAGGGGCGGGCCGAAGCGCTCCCGGGTCCAGGCGAAGGTGTTCGCCGTGACCTCGACGCCCTCGGGGGCTTCCACCGGCATCGCGGTGAACACCTCGACCGTGCGGGTCGCCGACGGGGTGAAGCTGCGGCGGGCCGCGGAGCTGACCGGAGCCAGGAGCAGCTCGCGCGGGCCCCCGCTCCCCCGGCGGTGCCAGCGCACCAGGCGCTCACCACGGGCCAGCTGGGCGACGAACTCCATGGTGGCGGTGCCGTCGTCGACCACCGTGATCCGGCGGGCGCGGACCAGGGTGAGGAGCAGTTGCACGTACCGGGAGAACGGGTCCCCGATGACGATGCGGTCGGCCTTGCGGATCAGGCCGGTCAGCGCCCGCAAGGCCTTCAGAGGCGCGCCGGTGTCCCCGCGCGCCTCCTGCCAGCGGACGGTGATGCCCTCGTCGCGGGCCAGCTCCGCCATCCTGCGCAGCTGTCCGCGCGACATCGGGTCGACCGGGGGGAGGATGACGACCGTGGTGTCGGATCCTCCCCGGGTGTGGGTCCACTCCAGGACGTTCAGGAGCTGGACCGGGCTCTCGACGAAGGCGAGGTTCACCGGTCGGCCCGTCAGACCGTGACCGGCTCGGCGGCCGGCGCGTTGCCCTCGGCGACGACGCCCGCGACCCGGCGGAGCTTCTTCATCGGGCCGAGCTCCGACTCGTAGACCTTCTTGACACCGTCACCGAGGGACTCCTCGATGGTGCGGATGTCGCGGACGAGGCGCGTCAGGCCCTGCGGCTCGACGGAGGCCGCCTGGTCGGAGCCCCACATGGCGCGGTCCAGGGTGATGTGACGCTCGACGAACGTGGCGCCGAGCGCGACGGCGGCGAGGGTCGTCTGCAGGCCGGTCTCGTGGCCGCTGTAGCCGATCGGGACGTTCGGGTACTCCTGCTGAAGGGTGTTGATGACCCGCAGGTTGAGCTCCTCGGCCTTCGCCGGGTACGTCGAGGTGGCGTGGCAGAGCAGGATGTTGTCGCTGCCGAGGACCTCGACCGCGTGACGGATCTGCTTCGGCGTCGACATGCCGGTGGAGAGGATGACGGTGCGGCCGGTGGCGCGCAGCGAGCGGAGCAGCTCGTCGTCCGTGAGGGAGGCGGAGGCGACCTTGTGCGCGGGGACGTCGAACTTCTCCAGGAAGGCGACGGCCTCGGTGTCCCACGGGGAGGCGAACCAGTCGATGCCGCGCTTGGCGCAGTGCTCGGCGATGGCGGTGTACTCGGCCTCACCGAACTCGACGCGGTGGCGGTAGTCGATGTACGTCATCCGGCCCCACGGGGTGTCGCGCTCGATGTCCCACTGGTCGCGCGGGGTGCAGATCTCCGGGGTGCGCTTCTGGAACTTGACCGCGTCGCAGCCGGCTTCGGCGGCCGCGTCGATCAGCGCGATCGCGTTGTCGAGCTCGCCGTTGTGGTTGATGCCGATCTCACCGGTGATGTAGACGGGGTGGCCGGGGCCGGCGGTGCGGGTGCCGAAGGTGCGCAGACGGGAGGTGTTGCTCATGGTGGTGCTTCCTTAGGTGACGGGGACGCTACTTGGTGGGGGTGTGAGTGGTGCCGGTGGAGAGGGTGGGGCCCAGGAGCCAGGCCGCGATCTCGCGGATGGCACCGGACCCGCCGGGGTTCGCGGTCACGGCGCGCGCTGCGGCACGCACCGAGTCGTGGGCACTCGCGACGGCGACGGGCCAGCCCGCCAGGCCGAAGCAGGCCAGGTCGTTGACGTCGTTGCCGACGTAGAGCACGCGGTCGGGAGCGATGCCCTGCTCCTCGCACCACTGCTTGAGTGCCAGGTCCTTGCGGTCGATGCCGTGCAGGACGGGGACCTGGAGCTTGCGGGCGCGGGCGGCGACGACCGGGTTCTGTTCCGTGGAGAGGATCAGGAGCGGTACGCCGGCCCGGCGCAGGGCGGCGATACCGAGCCCGTCCCCCCGGTGCACGGAGACGATCTCGCGGCCGTCGGAGTCGATGAGGACGCGGTCGTCGGTCTGTGTGCCGTCGAAGTCGAGGACCACCGCGTCGATGTCCGCGAGGGTGGGCAGCGGGGAGGGGTCCAGGAGCGGGGCGAGGGCACGGGCGCGGGCCAGGTCGTGCGGGTCGTCGATCTCCAGGACCCGGGCGGGGTCGGTGGGGACGAGCGCGGTGTGGCCGAAGAAGCGGTGGCGGTGGGTGCGGAAGCCCTCGACGTCCATGGCGTAGGCGGCGCCGGTCTCCAGGTAGTCCTGGGGCCGGTCCTGGCGCCGGGGGCGCACGGCCTTGTCGTGGTTGACGCCGTACGTGTCGTCCTCGACCGCGCTGCCGTCACGCCACACGAAGCCGTGGAAGGGGGCGACGGTGACGGCGGTGTCCGCGCCGTCACGGGTGATCGCGGCGGCGACCCCGTCGATGTCCTCGCGGGTGATGAAGGGGCTCGTGCACTGGACCAGGAGCACCACGTCGGCCTTCCGGCCGTGCGAGGTCGTCTCGTAGGTGTGCAGGGCGTGCAGGACCGCGTCCTCGCTGGTCGCCGTGTCACCGGCGATGGCGGCGGGGCGTTGCACGCAGTGCAGCCGGGCCTCCTCCCCCAGTGCCTCCGCCGCGGACCTGGCCGCTGCGGAGATGGCCGCGTCGTCGGTGGTGACGACGACGTCCGTGACCTCGGGCGAGGAGAGGCAGGCGCGAACGGCGCGTGCGACGAGCGGTACGCCGCCGACACGGGCGAGGTTCTTCGCGGGCACGCCCTTGGATCCGCCGCGGGCGGGGATCACTGCGAGGACGGTAGGGGGCGGGGTCATGGTTGCTCCTGAATCGGTGGTCACAGCTCGCCCATCCGCCGGATCACGGGGGCGACCCGCTGGACGCCGTGGCGGTAGGCGCCGCGTGCCGCGTTGCGCACGGTCTCGCGGACCGCGCCCCGGACCCGGCCCGTCTCCTTGGGGGTGACGGCGCCCGGCAGCGGGTGGCCGTCGGGGCCCAGGTGGTAGCGGGCGAGGATGCCGGGGAGGTATCCGGGTGCGGTGGCGGGGGTGTAGTAGGGGGCGAGGCGGGGAAGCGGTCCGGCGTCGAGCAGGGCCGCGACCCGGGCGCGGGCGGTGTCGTAGGCCGTCCCGTAGGTGCCGTCGGCGGCGACGCCCTGGCCCGAGAGCCACTCCGCGTCGGGTTCGGGGCGGAAGCCGCCGTCGAGGTGGTCCCAGGACGTGATCAGTCCGGAGCCGATGAAGTGGTGGTTGCCGAGGGCCTCACGGACGCCGAGGTCGGAGAGGATCGCGGTCGGGATCCGCCGGTGCAGGGACTCCAGGGCGGCGGTCGAGGACACGGTGACCAGCAGGTCGGTGCGGTCCAGGACCTCACCCATGTGCCCGTACACGAGGCTGAAGTTGGGCGGCAGGCCGCCGGGGATCCGCTCGGCGAGCCGCTGGTAGGGCAGCTCCTCGATGTGCGTGGTGTGCTCCCCCGGCTTGGAGCGCAGCTTCAGCAGCACCTCGCGGCCGGGGTGCAGCCGGGCGTGCTCGACGAGCCGGCGCAGCAGGTACGTGCGGTCGGCACGGGAGGCCGGTACGGAGGGCTGGGCGGCGAACACGACGGTGTCGCGGCCTTCCACCGCCTGATGGGGCTCCCCGCCGAGGAACGGCAGAGCGGCCTCCGTGACGGACGACGCGTCGGCGCCGACCCCTTCGTACACGGCGCGGAAACGCTCGCCGTCATGGCGCGAGTTGGCGAGGACGACGTCCGCGCCGTGGCGCAGCAGGAGCCCGTCGGCGAGCTTCTCGTAGACGACGCCGACGTAGCCGGTGACGACGACGGGCCTGCGGGGCAGGTCCAGTGCGGCCAGGCCGTGCAGCATCGCCTGGACGGCACCGCCGACCAGGGCGAGGACCACGACGTCGTACCCCTCGTCCCGCACCGTGTGCAGGAACTCGACGGCGGTCACCTCGCGCACCCGGCCGGTGTCGATCCCGACCTCACCGACCTCGGCGAGCTGGCGGGGCGTCGGGGTGGCCCGGCCGCGCAGCAGCAGTCCGTGGATCTCGACGGGTCGCTCCGTCGCGCCGGCCTCCGGGGCCGTGGAGAGGCGGTGCGCGGTGAGCGCGCCCCACTTCCAGCGGGTGTCGGAGTCGGCGAGCACGGCTATGCGGAGAACCGCACGGTCGGCTTCTGGGGTATCGGCCGGAGCGGCCGTGTCATCGGTACGGGGGGGCACGTCGTAAAAGCTAGGAAGCCTTTCCGAGCCGCGGCCCAACGTGGTGGCAACAGATGGTTAACAGCCGGTCGACGGTTGGGGATTCGGGCCGTTCGGCGAAGGAATTGGCCTCGAAAGCGGACCGGTTCACTTTTCCGTCGCGCGCCGTTCACTTTCCGTACGGACAGGGGTCAGGACGAAGGCCGGGGCCACCCCTAGCGTGATGCGGGTGGTTAAGCTCTCCGTCATCGTGCCGTTCTACAACGTCCAGGCATACGCCCCCGATACGCTCAGAAGCCTGCGGGCCAATACCCGCGAGGACTTCGAGTTCATCCTCGTCGACGACTGCTCGACCGACGGGACGGCGGATCTCCTGCGCCGGGCCGAGGCCGGCATCGAGGGCGTGGTCGTGCGCAGACACGACGCCAACGCCGGTCTGGCCACGGCCCGCAACACCGGCCTGGAGGCGGCCAACGGCGAGTACATCGCCTTCCTGGACGGCGACGACTGGCTGGCCCCCGGCCACTACGCCCGCCTGCTGGCTCACGCGGAGGCCCTGGGCTGCGCGTTCGTGCGCACGGATCACGTCCAGGTCACCGGCACCTCCCGCACGGTACGCCGCGTCCCGCACGGCCTGCGCGGAGTGGTGAGCGACCCCCGGGACGCGATCCTGCCCGCCGACCGGACGACGTCCGTCGACTACGCCTTCGCCTGGGCGGGGCTCTACCACCGCAGCCTGCTGGACCGGGGACTGCTGCATTTCACCGACGGACTGCGCACCGCCGAGGACCGCCCGTGGATCTGGCGGCTGCACCGGGAGGCGGAATCCTTCGCGGTCCTGGGAATGCTGGGGCATTTCTACCGGCGGGGGGTCGCGTCCTCCCTCACCCAGATCGGTGACGAACGCCAGCTGGATTTCATCCGGGCTTATGACCAGGTGTTGTCCGAGACGGCGGCGGACCGCGACGCGGAAACGCTGTTGCCGAAAGCGGTACGGACCTACTGTGCCGTCATCGCCCATCACGTCGGATCGATCGGGAAATTCGAACCGGATGTGGCCCGCACCCTGAAATCGCTCGCAGCGACGGCTCTCGGCACCATGCCCCGGCGCGTGCTCGACGACGTCCTGGACTCCATGGACACCGAACGGGCGACCGTACTGCGCAAGTTGCGCCGCCGGGCCGCCACCACCGAGGGAGCGACAGCCGCGTGACCACCCAGATCTTCGTCGCATCCAGCCTCCACGGCACCGCCGTGCTCGCGGCGGCCCTCGACGCCGGCTGCTTCGAGGACTCAGGCCGGCGCATCCTGCTGCTCAGCGACGACACCGAGATCCCCGAGGCCTCGGTCCCGGTCGACGCACTGCCCGGTTTCGAACGGCTGCGCACCCGGTTCGACGAGGTGCTCTCGTGGAACGACTCCGTCTTCCCGCTCCACCCGGGCTCCTGGAATCCCCGCGCCGACGACGTGCCCCTGTGGGAACGCCATCTGCGGCGCGCGTGGGGTCTGGGCGACGACGAGGTCGAGCTGGCCCTGGAATCCCCGCACACCGGGCCCGCCCGGGCCGTCGCCCAGATCTTCACCGGCGGTCCCGTGACCGTGTACACGGTCGACCTGACCGGCTACGGCCCGACGCCCGGCAAGATCCCGCCGCTGATCGGCACCCGCGTACGGCGCGTACTCCACCCGGATCTGCTCCCCGGCCTGAAGCCGCTGCTGCTGGGTGAGTTCGACGCCGTACCCCACCCGCTGCCCACTCCGGCACTGCGCGCGGTCCACGCCGAACTGGCCGAGGCCGCACCGTCGTCCGAGGTGCCCGAGGGGGCCGCGCTCCTGCTCCTCCCCGAGGCGGGCACGCTGCCCGCCTCGGAGGAGGCGGAACTCCGGCTGCGGATGATCCGCGGCACGGCCGCCCTCGGCCACACCCGTCTCGTCCTCCGGCCCCACCCCGACGACCCGGCGCCCGTCACCCCGGCCCTGCGGGCGGAGGCCACACGCCTCGGCGTCGAACTGTCGGTGCCGGACCCCGGACTGCCCGGCGCCCCGGTCCCGGCCGAGGTCCTGTACGAACGGCTGCGCCCCGCGCTGGTCGTCGGCTGCTCCTCGACGGCGCTGCTCACCGCGGCCACGCACTACGGCCTGCCGGTGGCCAGGACCGGGACGGGCCCCCTCCTGGAGCACCTCACCCCGTACGAGAACCCGGCCAGGATCCCCGTCACGATCGTCGACGCCCTGCTGCCCGACCTGGCCGACCCCGCCGCCGTGTCGGACCGGCCCCCGCTGACCGAGGCCTCGGTGGCCGACGCGCTCGACGGCCTGCTGCCGACGGTCGCCTTCGCCATGCAGCCACGCGTCCGGCCGGACCTCCGCCCGGCCGCCGAGCGCTACCTGTCGGCCCACCTGAACACCCGGACCTGGCGCTACTTCAAGCGCCGCCGCCTCGGCTCCCTGGCCCTGCCCGGCGTCGTCCCCGCACGCCTCGCCTTCGTACGGCGGAACGCCACCCTGCGCCGGCTGGCGCGGCGGGCCCGGTCACTGAAGCGGGCAGCCGGGAGATGAGACGGCGCGCCGGATCGGAAGCGCGGGCGCCGAGGGATCACACCTCGTACTGCCCCACTTCGACGAAGTGACGCAGCGCCGCCCGGCTACCGTCCTCCAGCACCGCGATCGCCGCCGCACGCAGGGCATCGCCGGTTCCGGGGGCGCCCAGGATCGTGAACACCGTCACGCGGTCGTCCACCTCCTGCGCGTCCCAGCGCCCCGTCTCCAGGAAGTGCCGCAGCGCCTCGGCGGTATCGGCTTCGAGCGCCTTCACAGCCGCCTCATGAACCGTCCGACCCGTACCGGGGGCGCCCAGGATCGTGAACACCGCCACGCGGTCGTCCGTCACCTGGGCGAGCCCGCGTCCGGTCTTCAGGAAGTGGCGCAGCGCCTCGGCCGTATCGATCTCCAGTGCCTTCACGGCCTCCTCGCGCACCGTGGGTCCCGTGTCGGGGTCTCCCAGGACCGTGAAGACCTCGACACGGAGCTCGGTCAGCGACATGGAGTCGTACGGAGAGCCCGAGCCGGCCGTGGCCTTCGCCACCGATGCGGTGCCGGGCGACGAGCCCGCACCTGCGGCGAACGAGGGAGTGGCGAGCAGAAGGGCCGGTGCAAGGACTCCAGCGGTCACGGCCAGCGCCGCGCGGGTCAGTCTCATGAGAATCACACCTCGGGTTCGGTAACGGTCGAAGAAGCCTGAGGCCGGGGCAGCGCCCCGAGTGTCCTGATGGGACATCAGACACCGGGCGGGGCAGCGTCCCCGGGTGGTCGCAGCGTCCCACCTGCGGAGGCCCGGAATCGCTGCCCGGCCCAAGCAGTCCTCACCGTGCCCACGTTGCCGACATGGCGCACCTGTCGGCGGGCGGCACCGGGGCAGGCCGGTGCACGCACGCCTCCGGCGCCGCTCCTCAGCCCAGCAGCCGCGTCAGGCCGAGGCGGGTCCACAGCACGGCCGCGCCGAAGGAGAGTGCCGTCGTGACGGCGGTGACGGCTACGGCCAGGGCCGCCGCCACCGGCAGGGTCAGGTCCGTGTCGACCAACACGTCGGTGAGGACGCCCAGCACCAGCACATGGATCATGTACGCGCCGAACGACGCGCCCGCCAGCCGGGTCAGGGCCGGGCGCACGCGCTCCGGGACGCGCAGCCGGTGCAGGGAGAGCAGCACACCGGCGCTGAACAGGGCCACCAGGACGCTCGCGTACGGGATCGCGTAGTGCACCCCGTGCTGGTACGCGATGACCGCCGCCAGGAACACGCCCGCAGGGAACAGCCACCACAGGCTCCGCCTGCCGAACGTACCGGCGGGCAGCGCGAGGACGAGGGCGCCCAGGACCGCGTAGATCAGCTGGTACGGGCCGAAGCCCCATCCGAAGCGCGGGAGTTCCAGGTCCGTGACCTTGGCCAGGTCGCCGAAGAACGTCGGCGCGGCGCCCAGCACGAGGAGTGCGGCACCGAGGCCCCAGGGGCGCTTGCCTGACTTCACCAGGGCGGCGAAGGCCAGGAGCATGATCACGGGGATGTAGGCGTACAGGTACCAGAGGTGGTAGGCCGGGCGCACCGAGGCGAACAGCGCGTCGAACGCCAGCTCGCGGGCCGGTGCGTCATTGGTGTCGCGCAGCCTGCCCCATGCCACGTAGAGCACCGTCCACACGGCGAGCGGCACCAGGATGCGGACGATCCGCTGCCACAGCTGGCGGCCGTCCCGGACCGGGGCGCCGACGAGGACGACCCATCCGGCGATCGCGAAGAACAGCGGTACGGCGAAGCGGCCCGCCGAGTCCGCCACCAGGCCCGCCCAGTAGGTGCCGGGGCCGTTCGCGGCCTCGCGGCCCGCCGCTTGCACGAACGCGGAGCCCGTGTGGCAGACGATCACGCCGACGGAGCAGAGCAGCCGGATCAGATCGATGTCGTGCCGGTGTTCACGGCGCGGGCGGGCTTCGGGGGCGGGCTGCGACGGCTGTGCGGTGACAGGTGAGCCGGCCGGGGAGACAGAGGGAGGCATGGTCCTCGAAGGCTATGAACGTGCGGGGCGTGGGTGAACTCCGGTCAGGTGAACAGTCACTTCGTCCGGGTGTCCGGAAGGTGAAGGCCCCGTGCCGGTCCGGCGGCCGGGCCGTCCGCTCCCCGGGGGCCGGGGACACGCGGGCCCCCGGGGAGCGGGTCCGGCAGCCCGAACAGCTCCCGGAGCTCGGCGAGGTTGGCGCGGGTGACCGACCACAGGCGCTCCTGCCGGCCGTGGACGTCGGCCACGGCCGCGGGGTGGTCGTCCAGCACGGCCGCCGCCCGCTCGGCGAGGCGGGCGCCCAGCGACCGGTCGTGGACGGACACCCCCCAGTCGGGGCGCTCCACGTCGGAGAGGAAGTAGGCGAGCTTGGGGTGCGAGACCAGGCTGATGATCGGCGTACCGCAGCCGAAGGGGATCATTCCCGCGTGCCCGCGCATGCCGATCACCAGGCGTGTACGCCGGTAGAGCTCGCGGATGCGGTCGTTGGAGAACAGGTACAGCTGCTCCACCGGAAGGGCGATGCCGTGTTCCCGGCGCAGGTCGTGGACGAACTTCTCGTCGGCCGGCATGTGGGCCGCGTATCGGACCTCGGCGCGCTCACCGATGGCACGCACGGCGGCGGCCGTCTCCGCCAGGAAGTGGCCGTAGTCGTGGCCGAAGCGCAGACCGGCCCGGTCGTACGCACAGTTGATCAGCACGGTGTCGTCCCGGCCCGCCCCGTCGTCCAGGCCCGGGTCGAGGTGGCGGGCCACGGTCGTGGGACAGGGCTGGTAGCGCACCCGGTCCCGCAGCTCCTCCGGCAGGAGTTCCCTGACCCGGTCGACGGAACCCTGGTTGCGCAGCCCGAAGAAGGCCGACTTCTCGACCAGGGCGCGCAGACTCGCCGCGAAGCGCTCCCGGCGGTAGCGCTGGCCGTCGAAGACGTTGTAGCCGACCGCGAAGACGGCGAGCGGCGCGGTGATCCGCTCCAGGACGTCGTCGGGGATGTTCCACTGCCAGCCGCTGTTGCTGTTGGGCGCGGTGTCCGGGAGGAAGAGCCCGCCACCGCCGACGACGATGCCGCGCCGGGCGTTGAGCTGCTCCAGGGCCGGCTCGTCGACCAGCCGGTGCACGGACCGCTCGTGCCAGCGGGCGGGCCCGGTGTCGGGGCCGAAACACATCCGCACGGCTTCGGGCAGCACCTTGTCGCCCGCGTTCTCCTGGCCGTCGGCGAACAGGGCGACGTGGGCCAGCTGTTCAGCCGCGGGACCCTGGTCAGGGGCTTCGGCCTGGCGGGTACGGACGTGCCAGGCGTGACAGTTGCCGTCGGCGGGGTCGGCGTCGAGCCCTTCACGGGCGTACGCGTGCGCGTCCTCGTCTCGGCCCTGCAGCCAGGCGAGGCGGGCGAGCTGGCCGTAGGCGCGGGCGGCGAAGTCCGGGGACACGGTGGCCAGGAGGAGGTGCGCCTCGGCCTCCTCGTAGCGGGACAGGGCCATCAGGCTGATGCCCAGCGTCTCGTGGCAGCGTGGCAGGTCGGGCCGGTCCGCGACGGCGGCGGTCAGCAGGGCGACGGCCTCCTCGTAGCGGCCCTGCTGCCGGTGCACCTCGGCGACCTGGCGGACCAGGTCCACCGGAGCGCGCCCCCCTTCGGGGAACGGCAGGGCGCAGTGCAGGAGGAGTTCGGGGTGCTTGGGGCCAGGGAGGGCCCGGTAGGCGGCGCGGAACGCCTCGTCGTCCATCTCGTAGCGCTCGCGCGCCTCGCGCGCCGGGGCGGAGGTGGTGAGGCCCTCGCCGAGGTTCAGGACGACGGTGCTCGCGGGCACGGGGGTGTCGGCGTACAGCCGGTCGGCCGGGAAGTCGTAGCGTGCGTCGAGGGGTTCGAGGAGTCCGGCCGCGGTCAGCGCACGGTCCACCGTGCTCCCGCCGCCTCCGGCCGGCACGGTCGGCACGGCGTCCGTCACGTCCTGGCGCTGGATCACCAGCAGCCCTTCGTCCCGCACGGTCCGCTCACCGCCGGGGCCCGGCTGCGGCACGGCGGCCACTCCGCTGCGGAGGGTCAGCAGCGGAAGGAGGGAGCCGAGCACGACCATGCCGGGGCCGAGGGCGATGACGGTGTCGTAGCCGGTCGCCCGGAAGACGTCGAGGCGGCTCTCCGCCGTACGCGGCACGAGGCGCGGGTGGAGCCGGTGGGCGGCGTCGAAGGCGGAGTCGGGCAGCCCGGGGTGCAGGAGGAGGAAGTCCTCGCAGACGGCCGGGTTCGTCAGCGCGAGGCTGCGCAGCAGCACCAGGAGGCCGGGCATCCGGTCCTCGTCGGCGTACGCGGCGAAGGCGATCCTGCGCTTGCCGGTGACGGCGCTCCGGTCGTCGGCGCCGGGGGCGCCCGGCCGTCCGTGCGGGGCGGCGGGCCCGGTGCGTCTGCCGTCGGTGGGCTCGGCGGGGCTGTTCATCGGAGCGCGGTCCTCATCTCGGTCTCGTCCTCGTGTGTCGCGCGGGCCGTGACCCACTCCCGCTCACGCGGCGACAACTGCCCCGGGAGCCCGAAGCCGATGAGGTCCAGGCGGTCGGCCGCGTCCAGGAAGTCCAGCAGCCGGAGCACGGTGAACGCGGTGCCCGTTCGCGGGCCCCAGTCGTCCTCGCCGAGGAGGGCCGGGTCGTCCAGGGGGTGCCGCAGCGTGGCGTCGCCGATGTGGTCCTGCGCCCCGGCGACCAGCCGGGCGCGCAGCGAGCGGCGCCACTGCGACTGCGATTCGCCGAAGACCAGCCGGGTGCCCGCCCGGCGGTCCCAGACCGGGCCCGTCCACGGGGTGTCCCCCCGCAGGGTGACCGCGTGCAGGTCGGTGCGCGGGGCGGCTGCCGGCAGGGTGTCGCAGCGCACCACCAGGTCGTACCCGTCGATCAGCTTGCCGAGCGGGCTGCCGGGGATTTTCTCCTCGTCGGAGATCCGGGCCGCGCCCGCGACCAGGACGACCGACCGGCCCGTGATCAGGCGGCGCAGTCCGGTGACCCCGAGCGGCTCCGCGCCGCCGAGCAGCGGGTCGGCCATCCTGTCCCGGTCCAGCAGCCGGCGGTAGGCGGCGTACCGGGTGGTGAGGCTGCGGACGGCCGGGTCCGCCATGCCGCCGCCCCCGGCGGTCCGTCGGCGTACGACGTCGGCGAAGACGGTGCGCGCGTGTGCCGCGGGCGCGTCGTGCAGCGCCCGCAGGGCGGTGCCGTCCTCTCCGGGGAGCAGGCCGGCGGCCTCCTCCAGGCAGGTGCGCAGGTCCTTGAGGGTCGCGATCCGGCACACGATGTCCTCGGCCGCGGCCGGGTTCTGCTGGAGCGCCAGGTGCTGTCCGTACGCCTCCACCGCCTCGTCGCGGCGGCCCAGCGCGTCCAGCGCGCTGCCGCGCAGCCGCCACGCCCCCTTGGACCTGGCGCGCAGCCCGGTGGCCTCGACGGCGATGTCCAGGGCGAGGCGGGTCTCCGTCTCGCCGCCCGCCTCCAGGGCGCGCTGCCCGGTACGGAGCAGCGCGTCGAACAGGTCGTCCCCGCCGGTTCCGCACGCGGTGGTGAGGCCGCCGATGGCGGAGACCAGCCGGGTCTGCCGGGCGTCGTTCATGGGACCGCTCGCGGCGAGGCCCGCGAGGTAGTCACCGCACAGGCGCAGGGCGGCCGCGGGCTCCGGCCGCGCCGTGCCGCCGCCCTGCCCGGTTCTCGCCCGTACCGCCTTGAGCAGCCCCGTGAAGGTCTGGCCCATGCTCGTACCGCCGTTCTGTCATCAGTGGCCGGGCCGGGGCACGAGCCCCGGTCCCGGAGTCAGAGGCCCAGGCTGTTGCGGGTGCGCCGCACCGTGCGGCGCAGCCGGATCGCCGCTCCGCGCGGTCCGCCGCCGGGCAGGGTGAGCTTCTGCAGTCGACGCCGCTTGAAGTAGTACTGCGTGCCGGCGTCGAGGTGGTCCCGCAGCCAGGACTCGGCCTCGGCACGGAGCGTGGGGTGCAGGCCGGACTGCATGCAGTAGCCGACCGTCCGGACCAGCGGGGCGAGGGATTCCGGTGCCACGGAAGGGAGTTCGGGTACGGGCTCACCGGCCTGCTCGTCGAGGTCGGGCACCAGGTGGTCGACGATCGTCAGCGGTATGCGGTTGCTGTTCTCGTACGGGGTGATGCGGTCCAGCACGAGACGGGTGCCGACCCGGGCGACGGGGATGCCGTAGTAGGCGGCGGCGGTGAACATCGCGGTCGAGAAGCAGCCGACGACGAGCGTGGGCGCGCACCGCTCGTACAGGGTCTCGGCGAGCAGCGGGCTGTCCAGGGTGGTCAGCTTCACCCCCAGCGCGGCGGCGGCGTCGTCGAGCGCCCTGGAGTAGCGGGCCGGAGCGGTGGGGTGGGGCTTGAAGAGGATGGAGGTGTGGCCGGCCCGCGCCGCGCCGCGCAGCATGCGCAGGTGCAGGTCCTCCTCCTCCTCGGCCGTGAGGATGTTCAGGGCCGCGAGGTACTGGCCCAGGAGCACGGCGGTCGGCGCCTCGGCCTCGGCCTCCGTGAGCCGGCGGTCACCGTCCGCCGCCCCGGCGATCTCGCCGAGGACCTTGCGGAAGGCGTCGTTCGGGACGAGCTCGGGCTCGACGCCTGACTCCGCGAGGAGGAGCGGGCGCAGTCCCGGTACGAGGTCCAGGTGGAGCACCCGCTGGATGCGGCAGGCGATGGAGCGCGGCACCTTGTTGCGGGTCGGGCCGTAGCTCATCAGGCCGTCCGCATAGACGTGCACGGCGCTCTCGGAGAAGATCGCGGCCAGCGCGCGGGCCGGGTTGACCTGGATGGATTCGACGGCGAGGTCGACGGGCGCGTCGGGGGCAATGCCCCAGGCGAGGCGGAAGGCCCGCTGCCAGAGCTCGGTCTCCTCGGCGCGGGGGCCCCAGCCGCTCGGGTGGTGCGGGCTGATGGCGTCGTTCCAGTCGACGACGGAGTCGAAGCGGGCGGCGATGTCCCCGTAGCCGCGCATCTCCTCCAGCCGGAGGGCGGTTTCGGGGATCGACGCGTTGTTGGAGACGAGCAGGACGCGGTGGCTGTCCGGCCCGGGCCCGAACTGGCCGGCGTCCAGCGCCGCCGCGAGCGTCGCCGCCCCGTACAGGGTCGAGACCTGGAAGATCTGGGTGCGCGTGGGCATGGGTCAGGCGGCCTTCTGCTTGTCACGCAGGCGGCTGAGCACGGTGCTGCGCCTGGTGTCCATCATCGTCAGGGTGTGGTCGAGGACCTGCTGCGGCATGCGGTGCAGCGCGGCGGTCGACTCGTGGCGCAGACGCCGGAAGGTGGCGGGTTCGTACGCGTCCGCCTTCTCGTTGTGGAAGGCGATCATCGCGCAGTAGGTGCGGACCGCCTTCGGGAGGAGCAGCTCCGCGTCCGGGTCCTCCCGGATCTCGTCGAGCAGCGTGTCGTAGGCCGGGAAGAAGTCCAGCTGGCGGGAGTCCTTGATCTGCGTCAGGGAGGTGGTGACACCGCGGCGGTAGAAGATGCCGTACAGGTTCAGCGCCGCGTAGCTGCGGGCCCGCAGGTGCAGCTGCCAGATCCACAGCCGGTCCTCGGCGGTGCGCAGCCGCTCGTTGAAGCGGTGGCCGCCGTCCTCGAAGAGCCGCCGGTGGTAGACGCCCGCCCACACGAAGGGGTAGTCGACCATCGTCTCCCACTCGGGGGCCGCGATGCCCTCGCGCGGGTCCAGCACGGTGTCACGGAGCCGGGCGGGCGCGCGCCGCACGACGCGGCTGGTTCCCGTGGCCTGGACGTGGTCGGTGCGGGCGAAGTCGCAGTCCAGCTCGGCGGCCGTGTGCAGCAGCCGGCCCAGGTGGCCGGGGGCGTACCAGTCGTCGCCGTCGAGGAAGGTGACGAAGTCGCCGCGGGCCGCGTCGATGCCGCTGTTGCGGGCGGCCGCGATACCCACGTTCTTCTCGTGCCGGATGACCTCGGCGTGCGGGAGTCTGTCCGCCCAGCGGTCGATGACGGCCGGGGTGTCGTCCGTGGAGCAGTCGTCGATCAGCAGGAACTCGATGTCCGGGCCCGAGTTACGGGCAAGACTGCCCAGCGTCGTGTCGGCGAAGGCGCCGACATTGTGGAACGGAACGACAACGGACAGCTTCGGCACGCGGGCCCTCACCTTCGATCATGGTCCGCACACGCTAGTGACGCGGAGGGAGGAGCGGGTGTCCGGCGACCCGACGAACGGTGAACTCTGGGCGTCGCCGTGGTGACCGCCGCCGGGGAGCGGCCCACGGACGCCACACACAGCCCTTGACCTCAACCTTGCCTGAGGTTCTACGGTCCAGGACATGGACTACTCACATGACGACGCAGGACTGGCACGGCAGCCCATCGGCTACTGGAGCTGGGCGGCCCACGAGGCGACCGTGACCCACATCCGGGCCGCACTGGCCGAGCACGGCCTGACCCAGCCCCCCTGGTGGGTCCTCAACCAGCTCGCCGACGCGGACGAACAGGGCCGTCCGCGCGCCGAGGTGGTCGCGACGCTCCGCGGCTACCTGAACGTCGGCGACGCCCTGGAGCCCGAGATCGACACCCTCATCGCCCAGGGTCTGGTCACGGAGGACCACACCGCCCGCATGCGGCTGACCGCCGAGGGGCACGCGCTGCGCGCCAGGGCGTTCGAACGGGTCAGCAGGGCCAGCGCGGAGATCCACGCCGGGATCCCCGACGAGGAGTTCGTCGCCGCACTCAAGGTCCTCCAGCGGATGATCCACAACGTGGGCGGCAAGGCCTGGCACCACTGACCGCCGCCGCGCTCACACGCTGCTGAACGACAGCTTCGCCGCGAAACCGAGGAACAGCACACCCGCCGCCGAAGTGGCCCCCGCCGAAAGCCGCTTACGGCGGCGGAAGGCGGCGGCCAGGCGGGTGCCGCCGAATATGAGCGCCGAGAGGTAGAGGAAGCTGCCGACCTGCAGCAACGTGCCCAGCAGCAGGAAGGAGAGCCCCGGATAGGCGTAACCCGGATCGACGAACTGCACGAAGAAGGAGATGAGGAACAGGATCAGCTTCGGATTGAGCAGGCTGACCACGAGCGCACGACGGTAGGGCCGCTCCGCCTCCGGTGCGGGCGCCCCGCCCTCGTCCGTCAGATCGGCCATCCGCTGGTGCCGCTCACGCCACATCGACACGGCCGCCCGCATCATCCCGATCGCCATCCAGGTCAGATAACCGGCGCCGGCGAACTTGACGACCGCGAACAGCAGGGGCGTCGTCTGCAGCAGGGAGGCGGCCCCCAGCGCGGACAGCGTCATCAGGATCGCGTCCCCGGTCCACACCCCGGCAGCGGCCACATAGCCGGTGCGCACCCCACGTCTGGCTGCGACGGAGAGCACGTACAGCGAGTTCGGCCCCGGCAGCAGAATGATCAGCACCAGGCCGGCGAGATAGGTCGGAAGATCGGTGACACCCAGCATGAACGGAGTGTCGCACGCGGGTACGACACCCCGTCCCGCCGTTCCGGGATGCGGCCGATCGCCCCTCGTCGCCGATCGGCGGGAGACCGCCCGCTCCCCCCGTACGGGTGGTCCAGCCGCTCAGAACGCGTCCGTCGGGACGTACGCGCCCCACACCTCCCGCAGGGCGTCGCAGACCTCGCCCACCGTGGCCCGCGCCCTCAGCGCGTCCTTCATCGGGTGGAGCACGTTGTCCGTCCCCTCCGCCGCCTTCTTCAGCTCCGCCAGCGCCGCGTCCACCGCCCCCTGGTCGCGCTCGGCGCGGAGCTTCGCCAGGCGGGCCGCCTGCTGCGCCTCGATCGCCGGGTCGACTCGGAGCGGCTCGTACGGCTCCTCCTCGTCGAGGCGGAAGCGGTTGACGCCGACGACGACGCGCTCGCCGCTGTCCGTCTCCTGCGCGATGCGGTAGGCGCTGCGCTCGATCTCGCTCTTCTGGAAGCCGCGTTCGATGGCGTCGACCGCACCGCCCATGTCCTCGATCTTGCGCATCAGTTCCAGCGCCGCCGCCTCGACGTCGTCGGTCATCCTCTCCACGACGTACGACCCCGCGAAGGGGTCCACCGTCGCCGTCACGTCGGTCTCGTACGCCAGGACCTGCTGGGTGCGCAGGGCGAGGCGGGCCGACTTGTCCGTCGGCAGGGCGATCGCCTCGTCGAAGGAGTTGGTGTGCAGCGACTGCGTGCCGCCCAGGACCGCGCCGAGCCCCTGCACGGCGACCCGGACCAGGTTGACCTCGGGCTGCTGGGCGGTGAGCTGGACTCCGGCGGTCTGGGTGTGGAAGCGCAGCATCAGCGACTTGGGGTTCTTCGCACCGAACTCCTCGCGCATCACCTTCGCCCAGATCCGGCGCGCGGCACGGAACTTGGCGACCTCTTCGAGGATCGTCGTACGGGCGACGAAGAAGAAGGAGAGGCGCGGCGCGAAGTCGTCCACGTCCATCCCGGCCGCGACCGCCGTGCGCACGTACTCGATGCCGTCCGCGAGGGTGAAGGCGATCTCCTGCGCGGGCGAGGCGCCGGCCTCGGCCATGTGGTAGCCGGAGATGGAGATCGTGTTCCACCTCGGGATCTCGGACCGGCAGTACTTGAAGATGTCGGCGATCAGGCGCAGCGAGGGCTTCGGCGGGAAGATGTACGTCCCCCGGGCGATGTACTCCTTGAGCACGTCGTTCTGGATCGTGCCCGTCAGCCGGTCGGCCGGCACGCCCTGCTCCTCGGCGACCAGCTGGTACAGCAGGAGCAGCACGGAGGCGGGCGCGTTGATGGTCATCGACGTCGACACTTTGTCCAGCGGGATCCCGTCGAACAGCACCCGCATGTCGTCGATCGAGTCGATCGCCACGCCGACCTTGCCGACCTCACCCGAGGCGATCGGGGCGTCCGAGTCGTGTCCCATCTGCGTGGGCAGGTCGAACGCGACGGACAGCCCCGTCGTCCCGTTGGCGATCAGCTGCTTGTAGCGGGCGTTGGACTCGGTGGCCGTGCCGAATCCCGCGTACTGCCGCATCGTCCACGGACGGCCCGTGTACATGGTGGGGTAGACACCACGCGTGAAGGGGTACGCGCCCGGGGCGCCCAGCTTCTCCTCGGCCCGCCAGCCGTCGAGCGCCTCCGGTCCGTACACCGGCTCGATGGGCAGTCCCGACTCGGACTCACGCGTCATCTGCTGTGCCTCCCACTCAAGCTACTTCTCGGTAACAACTGTGCGACGGACTCTATCGACGACGCCGTGGCCTGCGGGAGCCCTCTGCTGGGACCTTCCTCACAGCGGTGCCCGGGGCCTGGACGCGCACTTCTCATCATGCGCAGGATTCGGCAACCGGGCAGGACGGGAATCCGTCTCATGAGATATCCGCGCCGCGCGACAGGTCACGCGCGTCACGCGCGTCACGCACGGCCGGGGCCGCGACGGGCGAGCCAGGGGGCAGAGGATGAGACGCACACGGACGAACGGGCACGCGCGCGGCGCGCGCACGGCAGCCGCGGCAGCCGTCGGCGTGGTCGCGCTGGCGACCCTGACGGCGGGCTGCAAGGTCGAGACGGTGGGAGCCGCGGAGCCCACCGCTCTCCCGACGGAGGCGTCCTCGCCCCCCACACCCGCACGCCCCACGCCTTCCCCCACTCCGGACGACTCCAAGCCCGGCGGCGGACCGGCGAGCCCCTCGGCCACGCCCTCACGGTCTCCGAGCGCACGGCCCTCGCCGGAGCCCCGCACCCTGATGTCCGTGGGCGACCGGAGCCGGCGGGTGCGGGAGCTCCAGGCCCGGCTGCGCCAGATCGGCCACTTCGACCGCAGCCCCACCGGGTACTACGGCAGCACGACCACCGCGTCCGTGCAGTCCTTCCAGGGCAAGCGGGGCCTCTCCCGCACGGGGAGGACCGACGTGGTGACCTGGGAACGGCTGCTCGCGATGACGCGGAAGCCGACGGCGGAGGAACTCGACCCGCCGACCGCCGAACCCGCGGCGGCGAAGCCCGACGCCCGTTGCATGACGGGCCGGGTCCTGTGCATCAGCAAGAACAGTCGCACGCTGTCCTGGATGATCGACGGCAAGGTCGTCTCGTCGATGGACGTGCGGTTCGGCTCGCAGTACACGCCCACCCGTGAGGGCGCCTTCTCCGTGTACTGGAAGTCCCGCCACCACGTCTCGACGCTCTACGACTCCCCCATGCCGTACGCCATGTTCTTCAGCGGCGGCCAGGCGGTGCACTTCTCGTCGGACTTCGCGGCGAACGGCTACAGCGGCGCCTCGCACGGCTGTGTGAACGTACGGGACGAAGGGAAGATCGCGTCGCTCTACGCCCAGGTGCGGAACGGCGACAAGGTCGTCATCTACTGGTAGACGTGCGACACCGTAAGGGGCGCGGGCGGGACCGGGGGAACGTGTCCCGCCCGCGCCGGGTGCGCCGAGCCGAAGGTACGGGGGGAACCCCGGCTCTTTCGCGCGGCCGATGACCAGTCGGCATTCATTACTGCGCCAGGGTGGCGGAAAACGTTACAGCCGGCGCGTTCGTTCAGGTCAGCGCGTCGCCGAGGGGATCCGCGCTGACGGCGTACGCAGGGAGACCGAGGGGAGGGAGCTCTCGCGGTCCCCGCCGTCCTCGCCGCTGTCCCTGTTGCCGCCCTCACCGCCGCTGTCGCCCTCACCGCGGCTGCCGCCGTCCTCCGCGGAACCGCCGTCGCGGGAGTCCTCCCCCAGGAGGCGATCGCAGAAGCGGTCCAGGTTGTCCTTGCCGTCCGCCAGTTCGAGGAGCCGCCGCTCGTCCTGCCTGCTCAGGGCGTCCTCGCGGTAGTCGCGGCAGGCCCTGACCGACTTTTGGTACGCCTCGGCCGGGGTCCCTCCCGGCACCTCACGTCCCTCGGTGCCGTCCCGGGCACCATCGGTGTCGCCGGTCCCGCCGTCCCGGTCACCGTCCTCGTGCTCCGTCGCGCCGCCGTCCTGCCCCGCCCGGCCGTCGCTCCCGGCCGACCCGGCGTCCGGCGCGTCCGTGGCCGCCGGAGGACCGGTCGCGCCGGATGTGGCGGACGGCAGCGGCGAGGCGCCGCCGCCGTCGGGCACCTCGACGTCCAGCTCCTCGGGGGACGCGGCCGCCGAGACGGACGTGGCCGGAACCGGTGGGCCCTGGCCCCCGAACGGTGCGGGAAGCATGCCCGTACCCCCGGCGACCGCCACCCCTCCGAGCGCGCACCCGGCGAGCGAGACGGCAAGGCCGTAGCGCACCGGGCGGGTCCAGCGCGGACGCCGGAGCCTGGCCTCGGATGCCTTCCCGATCCGCACGGTGTGCAGCGGGTCCCGCTGCCCCGCGAGTCCGGCGGTGCCCGCCGTCCCGGCCCGCTTCCCATCCCTCGACGTCTCACGGAAGGCGGCCAGCACGGCGTCCTCGCCGGGCAGTTCGCCGCCGGACGGTGCCGGGGTCCGCAGCGCGCGCAGCGCGGCCTCCAACTGCTGGGCCTCGGTTCTCGCGTGATCGTCGACGAGCTCGACGGGCACACCACGGAGCAACATCTCCGCCGCTTCCGCGTCAAGCCACTCCTGCTGCTCGTCGGCCATCACATGTCCCTCTGCGTCCACGGACGCGAATGCGTCACACCGGCGGGCGCCACCGCACCCTGGCGCCCGGGGCGTTGCGCGGGCACGGCGCCGAGCTCCGCGCCCGCTGCCGGAATTTCGTCCTCCGGCCCGTGGTCGGCGCCGACCAGCTCCGCGAGCCGCTTCAGCCCACGGTGCGCGGCGGTGCGCACCGCTCCGGGGCGCTTGCCCAGCGTGCGGGCCGCGCTCTTCGCGTCGAGGCCGATCACCACGCGGAGCACGACCGCCTCGGCCTGGTCCTGCGGCAGTTGCGCGATGAGGGACATGGCACGTCCGGTGGCGAGTGACTCGAGCGCCTCACTCGCGGTGTCGGACTCGGCGGGCTCGCCCGCCAGTTCACTCTCGTCGCCGCCGACGGCGGGGCGCCTGCCCCGCATCCGCAGGTGATCCAGCGAGCGGTTGCGCGCTATCCGCGCGGCCCAGCCGCGGAACCGGTCGGCGTCCCCGCTGAACCGGTCGAGGTCACGCGCTATCTGCAGCCAGGACTCGGACGCCACGTCCTCGGCGTCCGGTTCACCGACCAGCGTCCGTATGTAGCCCAACAGCCGTGGGTGCACGGCGCGGTACACAGTCCGGAAGGCGTCCTCGTCCCCGTCCTGCGCCGCGAGCACCGCGGCGGTCAGCTCCGCGTCGTCCCCCAGCACTCCCTCAACCCGCCCTGCTGATCCGAATCGTGGCTGGTCACCACTACTGCGCCACTCCGCGTGACTCTGCGCGACTCAGCACGCTACGTGGTCGGAAGGTGCCCCGTCCATGACTTGTACAACCCGCAACCTTCTCCTGGCGCAGTGGGGTGTGACAGAAAACGCACCTGTGGCGCTGAGATGAGTACGGGGTCGCTCCGCGGCCCTGTGGAAGACGGCCGGGGCCTCTCCTGTGGGGGGTGGCGGCCTCGGCCGTCGTCCCACTCCCTCCTCCCCGATCGGCTACGCGCCCCCGGACCGGCCACGGCCGCGAGCACGACGGGACATCACCGCGCGCAGTACCCGCCGGCCCTCGGTCGACAGGTCCAGGGCCCGGCGCAGCCCCGCTCCGCCGCCCGCCGGTCCGGCGGTATCGGCGAGGATCTCCAGGATCTCGGCCTGGCGGCGGAGCTCTCCCGTGACGAGGGGGCCGCTCAGGGCCCCGTCCGCACCGTCGGCCAGGCCGCGCAGCGACGTCCGGGGGCCGTCACCGGCCGGAAGGTCGAACTCCTGGTGTGTCTCCAGCGCGAGCAGCGAGCAGGACTCCGCCCACGCGCGCAGCGGACCCGTGGCGAACTCCCGGGGCGCCCCGCCGAGCAGTGCCCGGACGCGGGCCGCCGTGGCGTCCCTCCCCGCGACGCCCTCCAGCGCCGTGTGTACGGCGTCGAGCCGTGCGGCCCATTCCGCGCCGCTCTCGCAGGCCGCCCAGAGGGGGCGCAGCGGCTCCGGCTCGTCCCCGTCCTCCGGCGGTGGGAGGCAGCGGTCCAGACAGGCGCCCCCGCTCGCCGCCAGCCCCCGCTCGTCGGCACGAGCGATCAGTTCCAGCAGACTCATCGACAGCAACCCCCATCGCTCCTCGGGAGCACACCGCTTCCCGCTACCGCGTACTGCGCCAGATGGCTGAAAAGCGTCACTCTTCCGGCACGGACGGCGCAGCGAGCTGTCGACCGGGGAGGCTCTCGATGCCCAGACGGTCCAGAAAAGCGAAGAAAAGTTCCTCCGCGGACCGCTCCGGGCGCTCCACGCGCAGCAGTTCGAGCAGGGGCCCTTCGAGGACGCCCCGGCCCGTTTCGGCCGCCCACCCGGCGGCCCTGGCCGCCGCGTCCTCAGGTGGCAGGAAGAAGTCCTCCAGCGTCGTGCCGTCCCTGCCGAGGTGTTCGGCCATGGGCGCCCGGCCGAGGCAGGCGTACCAGGACCCGCTCCGCGGCCCCGCCGCCTCGACGGCCACGCAGGCACCGTCCATGACGAATCCGAGGAGGACCGGCGCCCGCGCGGCGTCGGCCAGCGCGGTCATGCTGCCGAGCGAGGGGTCGGTGGGATGGGCCCAGACCTGCCAGCCGTCCGCGCGGTACTCCCGCAGAGTCAGCCGCTCGCGCGCGTCCCGCAGCGCCGGGTGGCCGATGAGCGGCTCACCGCTTCGGCCCACCAGATAGCAGCCCCAGAAACCCACATCATGCTCCCCCCGTGGCACCCGGCTGTCATTCTTCCCGGCCCGCACCACGGGGAAGCGCGAAATCGGGTCAACCCAGACGGCCAGCGGGCCTGCGCCGCGCGCCCTGATCAGGGCGCCCCGGGCAGCGGCCGGGGGGGCGGGACCCCCACCAGAAGCGACGGACGGGCGGCGGGGGGGGGAAGAGGGGTGTCGGAT